>NZ_CP013374.1:600000-851421 GCF_001522585.2 Burkholderia sp. NRF60-BP8 | reverse complement strand
GGCCGCGATCGCGGCGATCGACCGAAACGTCGGGATGTCGGAGGCCGGGCCTGCGGCCGGCGCCGGCACGGCACTGCCGGTGGCGAACGTCGTGTTCATCGTCGAGCGGCTCCCGCCTGTCAAGCTGGCGCAAGCATAACGCGGTGCGTCGAATCCTGCCCGTACGATGGAGTTTGCCGATCATGACCCCACCCACCCCCGCGCCGTCGCCCGCCGTGCCCGTGCGTTCCCGCAAGCCGGCCATCGTCGCGATCGCCGCGATCGCGCTGCTGCTCGTCGCGCTGCTCGTGTACGCGTTCGACGCACGCGATCGCGGCACCGACGACGCCTACGTGACCGGCCACCTGCACGTGATCTCGCCGCGCGTCGCGGGCACGGTCGAGCGCGTGCTCGTCGACGACAACCAGTTCGTGCACGCGGGCGACGCCCTCGTGCAGATCGACCGGCGCGACTTCGACGTGCGCGTCGCGGCGCAGCGCGCACGCGTCGCGCAGGCGCATGCCGACGCGACACGCGCCCGCGCACAGATCGAGCAGGCGGACGCGGCGCTCGTGTCGGCGCACGCCGATGCCGAAAAGGCCGAACTCGATTACGCGCGTGCACGCGAACTGACCCGCGAGACGCCGCGCGGCCTGTCGAAGCAGGAGTTCGATGCGGCCGATGCCGCCCGCAAATCCGCCCGCGCACGCGTCGCGGCGGCCGACGCGCAACGGCGCAGCGCGATCGCCGCCGCCCGGGCCGCCGACGCCGCGTCGAGCCAGAACGATGCCGAATTGCACGACGCGCTGTTGCAACTCGGCTACACGGCGGTCGTCGCGCCGTCGGACGGCTACGTCGGCAAGAAGACCGTCGAGACCGGCGAACATGTCGCGCCCGGCCAGGCGCTGCTCACGCTGGTCGAGCCGCATCCGTGGATCGTCGCCAATTTCCGCGAGACGCAACTGCGGCACGTGCGCGCCGGCGACGTCGTTCAATTGCGCTTCGATGCGCTGCCGCAGCGCGCGTTCACCGGCCGCATCGACAGCCTGTCGCCCGCGACGGGCGCGCAGTTCGCGCTGCTGCCGCCCGACAACGCAACCGGCAATTTCACGAAGGTCACGCAGCGCGTCCCCGTGAAGATCCTGCTCGACGGCCCGGCCGCGACGGAACCGCGCATCCGGCCCGGGCTGTCGGTCGTCGTCACGCTGCAAGCCGGCGGCGAAGCGCGATGAAGCGCGCCTTCGCCGTACTCGCCGCGAGCCTGCTGGCCGCATGCTCGATCGCGCCGCAGCCGCTCGCGCCCGTCCCGGTCGGATCCGACCGGTTCCGTCATGCCGATCCGTCGACCGATGCGCGTGCGCCGTCGCTCGCGGCATGGCCAGCCTGGTTCGGCGACCCGCAGCTCGGCCGCCTCGTCGACGCCGCGCTCGCGCACAACCTCGATCTGCGCGCGGCGGCCGCGCGGGTCGACCAGGCGCAAGCGCTGCTCGGCGTGCGCGATGCCGCGCTGGCGCCGACCGTGCGCGTCGATCCGTCGTTCAGCCGCACGCGCGTCTCCGGCACGGTCGACAACGCGCTGCCGAAGCGCACGATGCACAACTGGTCGGTTCCGGTGGCCGCGAGCTATGAAGTCGATCTATGGGGGCGCTTGCGCGGCGACGCCGACGTCGGCGAACAGAACGTGCTGCAGGCGGCGGCCGACCGCGACGCGATGCGTCTGCGGATCGCAACCGACGTGGCCGTCGATTACCTGACGCTGCGCTACGTCGACGACGATCTCGTGACCCTCACGCGCGCGATCGGGCTGCGGCGTACCGCGCTCGACGTGATCGCCGCACGCGTGCGGGCCGGCGCGGCGAGCGATCTCGACGGGCTGCGCGCGTCGGCCGATCTCGATACCGCGCAGGCCGATCTCGCGGAGAGCCGCCGGCTGCGCGAGAACCTCGTCGACGCGATCGCGGTGCTGACCGGCGTGTCGCCGACCGCGTTCGACGTCGACACGGGCGCCGTGCCCGTGCAGGTGCCGGATGTGCCGGCCGGGCTGCCGTCCGCGCTGCTCGCGCAACGCCCGGACGTATTCGCGGCGGCACGGCGCGCCGACGCCGCATCGCTCGAACTGGGCATCGCGCGCACCGCCTGGCTGCCGACGCTGACGCTGACCGCCGACGGCGGTTTCGCCACCCGCGACCTGCGGTCGTTTCTCGACCGCAACAGCTCGCTGTGGGGTCTCGGCGCGAACGTCGCGCTGACGCTGTTCGACGGCGGCAAGCGCGACGCCGCGGTGGCCGCCGCGCGGGCCGGCACCGAGATCGCCGACGCAAACTATCGCGCGACCGCGATCGGCGCACTGCGCGACGTGCAGGATGCGCTCAACGACATCGCCGCGCAAAAGGAGCGGATCGCGCGCTACGACCACGCGGCGCACGCGACCGACGCCGCGGCGCGGCTGTCGCTGAGCCGTTACGCGCACGGTTACGTCAGCTACCTGGAAGTGATCGACGCCGATCGCGATGCGCTGAACGCGCGGCGCCAGCTGATTCACAGCCGGCAGGCGCTGGCCGTCGCGACGGTGAGCCTCGTGCGTGCGCTGGGCGGCGGGTGGACGCCGCCGGCGCCCCGCGGCCGAACCGGGCCGGTCGAGGGCCGGACACCTTTCAGAACGTTTCAGCGTCGCTTCAGGCAATGATCGCGGCCTCTGCGTAGACTGCGTTCATGAGCTGCCGCGCAGGACGGCGCTTGCGCCCGTTATCGACCTGGAGTGACAACATGATCCCCGTCGCCAATCACCGCCGCGCGGCAAGACGGTCGCGGCCGCATCGGACGGCCGCGCACGCCCGGCCCGCATCGTCCGGCGTTGCCGCGCATCGCATCGCTTGCGGCGCACCGCGTCGCCTGGAGCGCACATGATGCACAAACGACTCTGGTTCGGCGCGGCCGGCATCGCGATCGTGGGCGTCGCGGTCGCGATCGGCATCATGGTGCGGCCGTCGATCGCGCCGATCGATCCGCCCGCCCCTGCTTCGTTCGATCCGCAGTTGGTACGTGCCGGCGCGCGCGTCGTCGCGCTCGGCGACTGCGTCGTGTGCCACACCGCGAAGGACGGCAAGCCGTTCGCGGGCGGGCTGCCGCTCGCGACGCCGTTCGGCACGATCTACGCGACCAACATCACACCGGACGCCGAAACGGGGATCGGCCGCTGGTCGCGCGACGCATTCGCCCGCGCGCTGCGCACCGGCATCGGACGCAACGGCCAGCCGCTTTACCCGGCGTTTCCGTACATTCATTTCACGCGGATGTCGGACGACGACATCGCCGCCGCGTACGCGTACCTGATGACGCGCGAGCCGGTACACGCGACGGCGCCCGCCAACGACCTGATATTCCCGCTGAACTTCCGGCCGCTGGTCGCGTTCTGGAACGTGCTGTTCCTGCGCGAAGGCGCGCATCGACCGGACCCCGCACAGTCCGAGCAATGGAACCGCGGCCGGATGCTCGTCGACGGGCTCGGCCACTGCGCGTCGTGCCATTCGCCGCTGAACGCGATCGGTGGCGAGCAGCGCGGCCGCGCGTTCGACGGCGGCATCGTCGACGGCTGGGAAGCGCCGCCGCTCAATACGCTGGGCCATGCGGCCCGCCCGTGGACGCAGGCGCAGCTCGTCGCCTACCTGCGCACCGGCCGCGCGAGCGAGCACGGTGCGGCGGCCGGGCCGATGCTGCCCGTCACGCGCGACCTCGCGACGGTGCCGGTGGAGGACGTCGAGGCGATCGCCGCGTACATCCTGTCGATCCAGAAGCCGGCGGGCGCGCGTGCCGCCGCGGCCGCGAATCCGGTCGAGCGCGCCGCGACGACGCCGGCCGCGCAGCGCGGCGCGACGCTGTTCCAGGCGTCGTGCGCGCAGTGCCACGGGCCGGCCGCGCCGATGCAGTCGATCGGCGAGCGGCCGACGCTCGCGTTCAGTACGGCGGTCAACGCCGATACGCCGCGCAACGCGATCCAGATGATGTTCAACGGCATCGGCTGGCACGGCGCGGACACGCTGAACTACATGCCGTCGTTCATCGACCAGTACGACGACGCGCAGATCGCCGATCTCGCCGCATACGTGCGCGAGACCTATACCGATCGTCCCGCCTGGTCGGGCGTCGACGCGCTGGCCGCGAAGCTCAGAAAAGAGGACACCGCACGATGATCACCCTCACCGTCAACGGCGTGCGGCACACGCTGGACATCGATCCGTCCACGCCGCTGCTGTACGCGCTGCGCAACGACCTGCACCTGCACGGCGCGAAGTTCGGCTGCGGCCTCGGACAATGCGGTGCCTGCACCGTGATCGTCGACGGCAAGCCGACCTTCTCGTGCCTGATGCCGGTGGCCGCGCTCGGTGCGCGCAGCGTGCGCACCATCGAGAGCCTCGGCACCGCCGAGCATCCCGGCCCGCTGCAACGCGCGTTCATCGAGCACCAGGCCGCGCAGTGCGGTTACTGCATCGCCGGAATGATCATGCGCGCGCAGGCGCTGCTCGAACGCAATCCGAAGCCGAGCGAGCAGGAACTGCGCACGCACATGGAACCGAACCTGTGCCGCTGCGGCACGCACATGCGGATTCTCGCGGCGGTGCGCTCGGCCGCGGGGCTGCCGGCGCCCGAACCCGCCTCCGCTCCCGTCACGATCAGCAAGGGGCTGTGATGAATTCCCACGACGACATCGACGAAGGCCGCCGGCACTTCATCGTCTCCGGGGCGCTGTTCGTCGCGTTCAGTCTCGCGCCTGCCTCGCGTGCGGCCGCGCAACTGGTGATCGCCGACGAAGGCGCGGCCGTGCATGTGGCGAAAGCCACCCAGACGCTCGCCGGCAGCCTGAAGACCAATCCGCTGCTCGACGCGTGGATCAGGATCGCGCCCGACGGCAAGGTCACCGTGTTCACCGGCAAGGTCGAGCTCGGCACCGGCGTGCGCACCGCGCTGCTGCAGGTGGCCGCCGAGGAACTCGACATGAAGCCGTCGCTGATCACGTTCCTGACCGCCGACACCGGCGCGTCGCCCGACGAAGGCTTGACCGCCGGCAGCCATACGATGGCGGACAGCGGCTCCGCGCTGCTGAACGCGGCCGCGCAGGTGCGCGCGCTGCTGGTGGAAGGCGCGGCGAAACGCTTCGGCGTCGATCCGCGCACGTTGACGACCGCCGACGCGGTGATCAAGGCGCCGGACGGCCGCACGATGACCTACGGCGACGCGATCCGCACCGTCGACCTGCACCGCAATGCTGCGCCCACGTCGCCGCTGAAGAACCCGGCGACGTTCGCCGTGATCGGCACGTCGCTGCCGCGCGTCGACATCCCGAACAAGGTCACGGGCGGCGTCAGCTACGTGCAGGACATGCAGTTGCCCGGCATGCTGCACGCGCGCGTCGTGATGCCGCCGGTGTACGACGCGAAGCTGCTGTCGTTCGACGAAGCTGCGATCCTGAAGCTGCCGGGCGTCGTGCGGATCGTGCGCAACGGCAGCATGCTCGCGGTGGTCGCGCAGGGCGAATGGCAGGCGGTGGTCGCGCAGCGCGCGCTCGCCGCCGGCTGCCGGTGGTCGCCGGGCCGCAAGCTGCCCGAGCGCGGCACCGTGCACGCGGATCTGAAGCGGATCGCGACGCAGCGCATCGAGATCGCGAACACGCACGCGGCCGCCGCGCCGTCCGTGAAGACGCTGAACGCGACGTTCCTGAAGAACTACCTGCTGCACGGGTCGATCGGGCCATCGTGTTCGGTTGCGCATCTCGAGAACGGGACGATGACGGTCTGGACCCACTCGCAGGGCGTCTACCCGCTGCGCGACGCGCTCGCGGAGATGCTGTCGATGCCGAAGGCGAGCATCCGCTGCATTCACACCGAAGGGTCGGGCTGTTACGGACACAACGGGGCGGACGACGCGGCCGCGCATGCCGCGCTGATCGCCGCCGCGATGCCCGGCAAACCGATCCGCGTGCAATGGATGCGCGAACAGGAACACACGTGGGATCACTTCACGCCGGCGATGGTGACCGAGGTCAGCGCATCGCTCGATGCGAGCGGCCGCATCGTCGACTGGAACTACGCGCTGTGGAGCAGCTCGCACAACGAGCGGATCGTCAACGCCGGCCGGCTGCTGCCCGCGCGCATGCTGGAGCCGCCGTTCGTGCCCGCGCCGTCCACGCCGATGCTGCAGCCCGAGGGGGGCGCCGACCGCAACGCGATTCCGCTGTATGCGCTGCCGAACCAGCACATCGTCAACCACTTCTCGCCGACGATGCCGCTGCAGACGTCCGCGATGCGCTCGCTCGGCGCGCACACGAACATCTGGGCGATCGAAAGCTTCATGGACGAACTCGCGCACGCGGCCGGCGTCGATCCGGTCGAATTCCGGCTGCGTCACATGGCAGACCATCGCGCGAGCCAGGTGATCCGGCTCGCCGCGAAGCACTTCGGCTGGCCGAGACCGCCGCGCGCACGCAACCGCGGCGTCGGCTTCGCGTTCGGCAAGTACAAGAACCTGATGGCCTACGTCGCGATCGCGGTCGAGGTGTCGGTCGTGCCGGAAACCGGCCAGGTGACGCTCGAACACGCGGAAGCCGCCGTCGACGCGGGCCAGATCGTGTCGCCGGACGGGATCCGCAACCAGATCGAGGGCGGCATCGTGCAGGCCGCGAGCTGGACGCTGTACGAGGCGCTGCAGTACGACACCGAGCGGATCCGCAGCTTCGACTGGAGCAGCTACCCGATCCTGCGCTTCTTGGCCGTGCCGCGGAACGTGACGGTCCATCTGATCGATCGCCCCGGCGCGCCGTTTCTCGGGGCAGCCGAGGCGTCGATGGGGCCGACCGCCGGCGCGCTCGCCAACGCGATCTTCGACGCGACCGGCCAGCGCATGCGCGAAATGCCGTTCGCCGGCGACGCACTGAGAAAGCGCATCGACGCATAGCGGCCTGGCCGCACCCGCTACGCGCGACGCGATACCCGATACCCGACCAGACGGGCGCCGGCACGCACCGGCGCCGCATGCCGACAGGCTGGAGAACTTCCGACGATGGATACCTTGCTTTCGATGCGCGTGTTCACGCGCATCGTCGAAACCGGCAGCTTCACGCGCGCGTCCGACACGACCGGCCTCACCACGCCGCGCGTGTCCGCGCTGCTGAGCGCACTCGAGCAGCATCTCGGCTGCCGGCTGCTGAACCGCACCACGCGCCGCATCTCGCTGACCGAGGACGGTCAGGCTTATTACGAACGCTCCGTCGCGGTGCTGCGCGAGATCGACGACATGGAGGCGTCGGTCTCGCAGGCGCGCAACGTGCCGCGCGGCCGGCTGAAGGTGAACCTGCCGCCCGCGATGGCCAAGCAGGTCGTGGTGCCCGCGCTGCCGGCGTTTCTCGACGCCCATCCGGGCATCATGATCGAACTCGGCGTGACCGACCGGCAGATCGACCTCGTCGGCGAAGGGGTCGACTGCGTGGTGCGCATCGGCGCGCTCGACGATTCGGGGATGATCGCGCGGCGCATCGGCAGCCTGACCACCTGCACCTGCGGGTCGCCCGCGTATTTCGCGCGATGCGGCGAGCCCGAGACCGTCGACGATCTCGCGCAGCACGTGGCGGTCAGCCACATCTCGGCCGACACCGGGCGGCCGCGCGTGTGGGATTACGTGGTCGACGGCGAGCCGCGCATCGTGCAGATGTGCGGCACGGTGGCCGTGAACGACGCGGACAACTACATCGAGTGCGGCGTCGCCGGCATAGGCCTGATCAAGACGTCGCTGTACCTCGTCGAGCCCTACCTGAAGTCGGGCCGGCTGCGCGAAGTCCTGACCGATTTCAACGCGCCGCCCAAGCCGATCTCGGTGCTGTATCCGCCCAATCGCCACATCCCGGTCAAGCTGAAGGTGTTCGTCGACTGGCTCGCGGGCCTGTTCGAGCAGATTCCGACGCTGCAGGGCAAACGCGGCTGAACCGCACGGCGCGGCACGCCGGGCGCGGCCGCGCGCCGCAGCCGGTCGAACGCGCGGGCGCCGCACGCCGGACCGGCGCGGTCAGGCGTCGTTCCACCGCGCGCCCAGCACGCGCCCGCAGAAATTCGGCCGATGGAAATCCGGATCCGCGCGTTCGAGCACGTCGGCGCTCCACGTGCCGAAGGTCGTCTGCGGCCGGTGCTCGACGCCGCGCGCGACCATGTCGAGATACGCTTCGCAAAAGCCGCTGCCGCGCGGGTAAGTCGCGAGCAGCGCCGTGCGCTCGTCCGGCGTATAGGCGTCGAAGTCGGTCGCCATCAGGTCCGTCGACACCGCGCACGCCAACGCACGCGCGAGCGGCGACGCGCGGACGGCCACGCCCGGCGTCGTATGCAGCGCGATCGCTTGCCACACGTCGTCGCGCATGCGCCGCGACCGGCGATGCCGCAACAGCAGCGCGTGCGCTGCGTCCGCGCCGTCGAGCTCGTAGCGTCCGGTCGAACGGCCGTACGCGGGGCTCAGCCCCATGTTCGCGTACATCGCGGCGACGTACAGTGCGTCGGCGTCGCACGCGTCGCCGGCACGCCGCGCGCCGAGCGACGCGAACACGAACACGCGCGCCGCGTGATCGACGAGCGCGGCGGGCAACGACGCGCGGGCCGCGTCGGCTGCCTCGACCGCAACGGGCGTGCGCGGAATGCGAACGCCGGCCACTTCGTCGCCGGTGGCCGATGCGCGCGGGTGCGCAGCATTCATCCTGTCTCCTTCATGCCCCGTACCCGGGGCGGAAAATCGTTCAATGCACGGCGGCGTGCGGCGCGCACCGGCACGCGCCGCTCAAAACGCGACGCAGCAGCGGCCGAAGGCTTCGCAGCGTTCGGCGGCCGCACTTGCCGTCGGATAGCGCGGCCGCGCGAAGCGGCGTCCGTGACCGTGCGCCCGGCACGCGTCGATGCCGGCAGCCGCGCACGCGTCGCCCGCCGCCGACGCGTGCGGCGCGTCGCGCCCTCCGGGGCCCGCCGCATCGGCGACGCCGCCTGCGGCGACCGGCGACCATGCGGGGCTGACGGGCGGCGGCGGCGGCGCGAGCGGCGAAAATTCCTGCTCCGCGTGCACGACCTTGCCGTCGACGACCGTCAGCACCGACGACAACGCCGGGATACGCCGCGCGTCGATCGTGAAGTAGTCGTCGCTCAGCACCGCGAAGTCGGCGTACCGGCCGGGCACCAGCGCGCCCTTGCGATGCTCGTCGGCGGAGAACCACGCGCTGCCGACCGTGTAGCGGCGCAGCGCCTCCATCCGGCCGAGCCGGTTGCGCGCCGGATACAGCGCGGTGCCGCCGACGGAGCGCCCCGACACCATCCAGTACAGCGCGACGAACGGGTTGTAGCTCGCTGCGACCGTCGCGCCCGAGCCGGCGCCGACCGGCAGCCCGGCCGCGAGCATCGCGCGGATCGGCGGCGCGCGCGTGGCCGCCGCCGCACCGTGGCGCGCGATGAACGCTTCGCCCAGGAACGCCATGCGCGGCTGCACGGTGATGCCGCCGCCGAGCGCCGCGACCCGCGCGATATTGGCATCCGAAATCGTCTCGCAGCGATCGAAGCACCAGCGCAGCCCGTCGAACGGCGTGTCGCGATCCACCGCTTCGAACACGTCGAGGAAGCGGCCGATCGATTCGTCGTAGGTCGCATGCAGCCGGAACGGCCAGCGGTGGTGCACGAGCAGCCGGACGACGGCCGCCAGTTCCATCTCGATCGACGCGGGCAGGTCGACGCGCGGCTCGAGAAAATTCCCGAGATCGACCGCCGAGAACAGCAGCCGCTCGCCCGCGCCGTTCGCGCGCAGGAACGCGTCGCCGTCGCCGGGCGCCGTCAGCGCGATCCATTTCGCGAAGTCGTCGAGTTCCCGGCCGGCATGCCGCGCGCCCAGCGCATAGGCGATGCGTGTCGTCAATTCGCCGCGCCGCGCGAGCGTCGCGACCGCCGCATAGTCGTCCGGGTACGCGAGGCCGTCGCCGCCGGCGTCGATCGCGCTCGTCACGCCGACGCGGTTCAGCGCGCGCATGAACTGCCGCGTCGAGTTGACCCGGTCGGCCGCATCGAGCGTGGGTGCGCGGGCGAGCGCCGCGAACAGCACCGCCGGGTCCGCATGCGCGAGCAGCAACCCGGTCGGCCGCCCATGGCGGTCGCGCCGCAGTTCGCCGCCGGGCGGATCGGGCGTGTCGCGTCCATAGCCGAGCGCGCGCAGCGCGGCCGCATTCAGCCACGCGCAGTCGCCCAGATGCTGGATGAATACCGGCGTGTCGGGCGCGATCGCATTGAGCTCGGCCGCGGTCGGGCCGCGCTTCTCCGCGAACTGCAGCGCGGTCCAGCCGCCCGCCACGCGCGCCCATTGCGGCGCGGGTGTGCGTCGTACCTGCCGGCTCAGCAGGTCGAGCGCGTCGGCCAGCGACGACACGCCGTCCCAACGCACCTCGAGGTTGAAGTTCATGCCGCCGCGAATCGCCTGCAGATGCGCGTCGATCAGGCCCGGAATCACGGTACGGCCGTGCAGATCGATCCGGGTCGTGCCGTCGTGCGCATGGCGCAGCACGTCGCGATCGTCGCCGGTCGCGACGATGGCCCCGTCCTTCACGGCGAGCGCGCGGACGAACGAACGCTGTTCGTCCTGGGTCGCGATCTTGCCGTTGAAGACGACGAGGTCCGCCGAACGCGCGGGTTCCGTCGCTCTAAGCACCGTCGGGCCTCCCGTGCGTGCCGGCACGCGACGCCGCGCGGCACGCCCTGCTTCTCGCCGCGGCCGGGAACGCGGCCGCACCGCGCACGTCGGCACGCAGGCTGCGATCACGCGACCGCGCGGTTGCACCGGATTCGCGCATCGTCATGCCGCCTGCTGGGCCGCGTCGGCGGCATCGCGCCGCGCGCGGGTCAGGCATGGCGCGGGCGGCGCATCCTGACGGACGAAGTTCTGCACGCGCAGCAAGCGGCGCACGTCGTGTGCGCGCGAATGCGGATCGAAGTGCCGCGCGACCCCGGCGACCAGCGCCGACGCCTGCGCGGTGTGCCCGCGCTCGATCAGATGATCGGCGAGATCGAGCGAGCCGCGCAGCGCCCACATCGCGGCGCCCTGCGCGTTCGCGGTCTGGATCGCCATCTGCAGATGACGATGCCCGTCGGCCTCGTACGCCACCGCGAGATTCGCGCCGACGGTACGCGCCTGCTCGAGCATCGCGACGCCCCGCACGCGCAGCAGCTCGGGGACGAACAGGTGCTCGCCGTGCGCGCGGCAGCGCGCGAGCGTCGCATCGAGCCGGAGGCGCGCCTCATCCGCGCGGCCGGTCCGCACGAGGCCCTCCGCATACGCGACGGTCAATGGCGCGAGCACGCGCCGGAATCCGCTCGCCTCGATGCGCCGCAGCGCGGGTTCGAGCCGGGCGAGGCCGGCGCCGGGATGGCCGGCCTGGATGTCGAACTGGCCGGTCAGGCATTCCGCGTGACTGCGCCAGATGTCGAAACCGTGCGCGTCGGCGGTCGCGCGCAGCGTCGCGAGATAGTCGGAGGTGATGTCGTGATCGCCGTAGCGCAGCGCGATCGGCACGGCGGCCGCGCCGAGCACGATGCACAGCGTGAGCGGCGACGGGCTGCGGCGCCCATGCTCGACCGCTTGCGCGGCGACGCGCATCGCGTGCTCGGGCTCGCCTTGCATCCACAGAAGACGGATCAGCATCGTGCGGCCCAGCGTCGCCATGTCGACGCCCAGCGCGGCCTGCGCGCACGGCGATTCGCCTGCGTCGGCGAGCTCGGCCGTCGCCGCTTCCAGCCGCTCGCGCGCCTGCGCATGCTCGCCGAAGTAATGCAGCGACGTCGCGACCATCGTGTTGGCCAGCAACCGCTGCGACCGATCGCCGCGCCGCTCGGCCGCCCGCTCGAAGCGCGTCGCATAGCGCAGCGATTCGTGAATGTCCGACAGCGTCAGCATCGTGTTCCACAGCCCGACCAGCGCGCGTGCGTCGAACGCGTCGTCGCCGATGTGCGCGGCGAGACCGAGCGTGCGATCCCACATCGCGGCCGCGGCCAGCGCGTCGCCGTCGGTATGCAGCAGCGCCGACGCGCAGGCCGCCCGCAGCCGCATCTCGCGCGCGGCGTCGACCGGGTCTGCCGCGTCCGTGTCGAGTGCGTCGAGCACCGCTCTCGCGCGCGCCGTGCACGCGCGCATCCGCGACGGCTCCAGCAGCGCGCGCGCCAGCCGGTCGGGCTCGGGCACGGCTGCGGCTGCCTCGATGGCGTCCGCCGGTTCGTCCACGGCCAACGCGGGCGCATCGGCAGGCGGCACGTCGGCGGGCATCACGGGCATCAAGGGCGCCACGAGCCGCACGGGCGCGCGCTCGCGCTCATACTCCGCATGGCGCGCGGCGATGCGCTCGAATTCGCCTTCGTCGTGCAGTTTTTCGACCGCGTACGCGCGCGTCGATTCGGTCAGCCGGTAGCGCGCATAGGCACCATGGAACTCGACGGTCACCAGCGATTTCGCCACCAGCTCGCCGAGCACCGCGATCATGTCCGCGGCCGACGTGCCGGGCTCGGCGGCGACCGCGTACGCGGCATCGAACGAAAACGGCCCGATGAAGCACCCCATCCGGCGAAACAGCGCGCGCGCGGCCCGATCGAGCAGCACGTAGCTCCAGTCGAACGTCGCACGCAGCGTCTGATGACGCGGCAGCGCCGAACGCAGCCCGCCCGTCAGCAGGTTCAGCCGATCGTCGAGACGCGACGCGACGACCGCGAGCCCGAGCGTCGCCACGCGCGCCGCGGCCAGTTCGATGGCAAGCGGCAGCCCGTCGAGGCGCCGGCAGATGTCGCCGATCAGCCGCATGCCGGCTTCGTCGACCGTGCAATCCGGCGCGGCCGCACGCACGCGCTCCAGGAACAGCTCGACGGCCGAACAGCGGACGATTTCGTCGGCGGACGCGTCGCCGTCGGGCACCGCGAGCGGGCTCATGCGCAGCACCGCTTCGGCCGAGATGTGCAGCGGCTCGCGACTCGTCACGAGCACGCGCAGCGAGCCGGCGCTCGACGTCAGCGTTTCGACGAGGCTCGCCACCAGATCGACGATGTGCTCCGCGTTGTCGAGCACGAGCAGGCAGCGCGACGTCGCGAACGCGTCGACGATACGGTCGATGGCGGGCACGCCCGGCATATCGAGGCCGAGCTCGGCGGCGAGCGCGATCAGCATGTCGTCGCGCGTCGACGCGCGCGCCAGCTCCACGAACAGCACGCGCTCGCGCGAGCGGCTGCGCACGCGGTGCGCGACGCGCACGGCAAGACTCGTCTTGCCGATCCCGCCCGCGCCGACGAGCGTGACGACCGGCGTGCATTCGAGCATGTCGACGATCTGCGCGAGTTCGGCGTCGCGCCCGACGAGCGGCGCGATCGGCGACGACACGGCGGCATCGGGCGGGACGGCGACGGCCGGCGCTTCGGCGGCCGACACGGGGTCCGGGACGGGCGACGCGCTCGCCACCAGCAGGTAGCCGCGCCCGGGCACCGTCTTGATCAGATCGCGGCTCGCGCCGAGCGCCTTGCGCAGCGTCGCCACATGCACCTGGAGCCGGTTTTCCTCGACGATCAGGCCCGGCCAGACCGCGTCCATGATGTCGTCCTTCGACACGACCGAACCGCTCGCGCGGTGCAGGACTTCGAGAATGTCGAGCGCGCGCCCGCCGATGCGCAGCGACGCGCCGTGACGGCGAATGTCGCGTTGCTCGAAATCCACCGACAAAGTTCCGATCTGAATCATGGCCGCCTCCGGTCCCTCGGGATGACCGCCCGATGAACGCGGCAGTTCACCCGGCGGGAAGTCCGCGTCCGGCGCACCCTTGCGCCGGACGGAAAATGTCGAATTCCGGACCGAGTGTAGACGGGTGGCCGCTGAAAATCTTGAAAGAAAATGCGCTCTGTCCGCGGATGTCGGGCGGGCGCGACCGGCACGATCGCTTGCGTGTAAAAGTGGGGCGCTATACTCTGCCGGGCCGCCCGCGCAGGCGTCGAGCCGGGCTGCGCACGCGCCGCGCACACGCATTGAAAGCAATTTGTAACGATTGCCAGCGGACGTTTATGCAAATTCATTTTGAACGTTCGCGTGCGCATCTAAACTGGACTCGTCATTTCACGCTCCGAGTCCCTTGCTGGGGAATTCCATGTCAGACTCCGTCATCGCCGCGCCGGTGGCATCGTCTCCGCGGCGGCCGAAAGATACGCTCGGCTGCGTGTCGAGCCTGCTGGCAAAGGATGTCGAAACGACGTCCGGCGGCCTGAAGCTCCACCGCAAATGCATGCGCGAAGCGCACGTCGAGCGCATCGAGATGCCGCCGTGCGACCGCGGCTTCCTGGTCGGCGTGTCGCTGGGCGGCGGCCACCGCCGCACGCTCTATGGGCGCACCGGCGCGAGCGAACGCCGGTTCCAGCATCACTCGATCTACATTCGCGATTTTTCCCGTCATTTCCACGCGGACCTGTACGGCAACTTCGACTTCGTGCTGGTCGAGCTGCCGCATGCGTATCTCGAACGCGTCGGCCCCGAGCACGGCGGCCAACCGGTCGGCGGCCTCGCGTGCCGCCCCGACGTACGCGACCCGGTACTCGGCCATCTCGCGCACGCGGTAGCCGACAGCCTCGACGCGCCCGGCCCGTTGAACGCGCTGTTCATCGAACAGGTCGGGCTCGCGATGGGCACGCATCTCGTGCGGCGCTACGGCAACGCGCGCACGCACGAGCTCGAGCGCAAGGGCGTGCTGTCCCCCGCGAAGGTGGCGCGCGCCCAGGAGCTGTTGATGGAAAAGGCGGACCTCGGCGTGTCGATCGAGGAAGTGGCGAACGAATGCGACCTGTCGCGCGGCTATTTCATCCGCGCGTTCTCGCGCACCACGGGCCGCACGCCGCACCAGTGGCTGCTGGAGCAACGCGTGACGCGCGCGCGCGAGCTGATCGAGACGTCCGACATGACGCTGGCCGACATCGCGGTCGCGTGCGGCTTCGCCGACCAGAGCCATCTGAACCGCGTATTCGCGCGGATCGTCGGGCATCCGCCCGGCGCGTGGCGGCGCGCCCGGTCGCGCTGACCGGCATGCACGCACGCCGGGCCGTCAGCGCACCGGCGTCGCGTCGTAGTTGACCGGCACCCAGTCGTATTGCGCGCCGTCCCGGCGCAAGTGCCCGAGCCCGGGAAACGCGATATGCGCGGCACCGACGAGATAGCGTCGATCGGCGACGCGCTTCAGCGTGGCCCGCCGCGTGCGGCGGGCGGCGCCGGCATCGCTGTCGTACTGGACCGTCGCGTCGACGTCGCGCAACTGGATCGCCGCCACGTGCACGATGTCGCCCCACGCGAGCAGGCCCGCGTGGCCGCTCTCGATCAGATAAGCCGTGTGGCCCGGCGTATGGCCGGGCATCGGCACCGCGCGAATGCCGGGCGCGAGCGTCGCTTCGCCGCGAAACGTCCTGAAGCGGCCGGCCGCGACGTAAGGCGCGACCGCCGCGGCGGCCGCATCGAAGAACGACGCGAGGAACGCCGGCGCCTGCGCCTTGTTGGCGGGATCGAGCCAATACGCGGCTTCGACGGCATTGACTCGCACGACGGCATTGGGAAACGTCATCGCACCGTTCGACGCAATGCCGCCGACATGGTCCTTGTGCAGATGCGTGAGCAGCACTTCGTCGATCCGTTCGGGGGCATAGCCGGCCGCGCGCAGATCGTCGAGCAGCTTGCCGCAGCAGTCGCCGTACAGCGTGCCGGCGCCCGCATCGACGAGGATCCGCTTCGATCCGGTATCGACCAGGAACGCATTGATCGATCCCTGCACGGGCGGCTCCAGGAAGGCGCGGTCGAGGTCGCGCCGGATCTCGTCCTTCGAGACGTCGCGAAACACCGTGTCGACCGGAAACGGATGCGTGCCGTCGGACAGCGCGATCACCGTGAAGTCGCCGATCTTCTGCCGATAGAAGCCGGGAGGCTGTGGGCCGGCGGCGGGGGCCGGCGTGGATTGCGCTTCGGGTTGCGCGTCGGCGTGGGCGTCGGACTGCACGCCGGCCTGCGCAAACGCCGCCGGCGTCGACAGGCCCGCGCATCCGGCCACGATCAGCAAACGGGCCGCATGCGCAACGCACGCGTGCCGGAACAGGGTCTTCATGCGATCTCCGCGACGAACCGTGCGCGCGCCCGGCCATGAACGGAACGACCCGCACGACACGCGATGCCGCGCAGCTTATCGGGCGCCGCGGCGAAAATCCTGAGCGGCGCCTGAATTGTCCTGAAGACACGGCGCGCGAGCGCAGTCGCGCTCGACGGCGCCGGCATCGCGCTGCTGCCCGACCGGCTGGTCGATGCGGACATCGAAGCAGGCCGCCTGCAGCGGCTGTTCGATCGGTACGACGTGACGCCCGGCTCGGCACGCGCGGTGATCGCCGCGCTGTACCTGCCGAACCGGCGCGGCTCGAAGCGCGTGACCGCGTTCATCGATTTCGTCGCATCGCTCGCCCGCGCACAGCCCTGACACGCGCCGCGCGGCGTGACGCGTCACCAGCCGAACTTCGCTTCCATCCCGAGATAGTCGGCGTTGTGCGCGCCGAGCGCGCGAATCGACGAGCCGAGCTGGAAGTGCACGGCTTCGAGCGCGAGCGCGACGTTCGCGTTCACGAGCCAGTCGACCCGCGCCTGCGCGTACATCCCGGTCCACGCGCCGCCCTTGCCGGCCGTGCCCGGCACCGCCGACATCCCCTGCCCGTAGATCGCGTCGGCGGTCGTCTGCCGCCACTGGAAGCCGACGGCGGTGAGCACCGTCACCGAGCTGGCCGGCTTGAACGTCAGCGACGGCTTCACGTGGATCAGGTTGCTGTATCCGGTGTAGCCGGCGAGCGTGAAGTAATAGCCGTTCGGAAACAGCGGGTTGAACGTGCCGACCCGCCGGTCGCCCGGATGCGCGTCGCCCGATGCGCCGTCGACCTGGATGCCGATGCGCGGCGTGCCGGCCGTCTTCGCGAACGTGTAGCCGCCCAGCGCGCCGAACGCCCATGCGCCGACCGTGTCCTGCCCGACGTGGCCGGTCTGCAGCATCGCCTCGACGTCCCAGTCGACCCCGCCGGTCTTGCCCGCGTAGCGCATGTCGAACACGTCGCGCCGCTCGGTGCCGGATGCATCCGGATAGCGCGCGCTGTCGCGCGTATAGCGCGACCAGTACGCGGACAGATCGCCGGGCCCGGTTCCGTTGCGCTCGACGCGCACGCCGTCGAATCGCAGGTGCCGGTTCGACACGTCGTCGAACACGGCCGCATTGCGATACTGCACCGGGCGCGTCACATAGCCGATCAAGCGCCATTTGCCGATTTCGTAATCGGTCCACAGTCCGTCGTATGCCTGCCGCACGTTCGGGCCGTCGCGCACCGACACGAAACGCTGCAAGTCGAACGCCATCTCCTGCCGGCCGATCCGCGTCTTGAACGTGCCGGGCCCCAGTTGATCGACGTACGCGACGAACGCCTGCTCGAGGTCGAGCTGATCCTTGTCGACCGGGCCGACCGTGTCCTTGCCGAACGGCCGCGCATCGACGAACTGCACGAACGCCTGCAGATGCCCGCGATAGCGCAGGTCCGCATGCACGTTCGCGCGCTGGATCACGTAGTTGTCGTCGTGCGCGGCGCCGAGGCCGAACAGCGGCGCGTCGTTCAGTTCGAAGCGCTCGCGCAGGTTCGCGCCGAGCGACAGGTAGGTCGACGGGTCGTCGCCGAGCCGTATGTATTTCAGCGCGTCGAACGGCTTGCGCGGCACGCACGGATTCGCGAGCGCCGACCAGTCCTCCTGCCAGCGGTTGAACGACACCGTCGGACGTTTCGCGGTGCACGACGCCGCGGCAGCGGCCGGCGACGCGGCCGCGCCTGCCGCCGCTCCATTGGCGTCGGCATCGGCGCCGACGGCCGACCCCGCGTGCAACGCGGCGCTGCCCGCCAGCATGACGCACGGCAGCGCGCCGCGCCACGATCGCTTCATCGGCCGGCGCACCGTCATTTCGACCGCGCGTGGATTTCAGCGACGTAGCCGCCCGGGAACTGCACGAGCGCCGCGTCGCGGCCGTCCGACTTGAACGGCGGCACGAGCACCGTCACGCCCGCGGCTTCGGCCTGCTTCAGCGTCGCGGCGAGATCGGCGACTTCATAGCCCGTCATCTCGCGCCCGAACGGGTACGGCAGGTGGCCGTCGGTCGCGAGCACGGTCATCTTGCCGAAGCCCGATTCGATGCGAATGCGGCGGTAGGTATCGTTCGGCCGGCCGATCTCGATGCCCGGCGCATGGCGCACGTCCGACACGATCTTGCCATGCGAGAACGCGGCGAAGTTGCGTGCGAGCTTGCTCGCGCTTTCCGGCGATACGTACACGCGGTTCTCCGGCACCGTCTGCAGCGGGTCGTAGTTCGGCGCCTGCGTGTGCCAGTACAGCTGCATGTTCACGCCGCCCGGCCAGCGGACGATCGCATCGCGGCCGATCGGATCGGGGAACGTCGTCACGACGATGTCCGCACCATGCGCGCGCGCCGACTTCACCGCGACGTCCATGTCGGTGACGAGATAGCCGGTGCGTTCCTCGCAGAACGGATACGGGATCGGCGTCTTGAAGCCGAACACCGAGATCGTGCCGACCGGCGTCAGCACGAGCTGCGACATCGTCTGGCTCGGCGTCGGCGTGACCTGGAACACGCCCTGCTTCGACTTCTTGCCGCCGAACGTCGCGACGAAGCTGTCCGTGAAGCGGTCGAAGTCTTCGGGTGCGACGCACACGTGCGTCGTGTCGTACTGCGGGCCGACCGCGACTGCGGGGAAGCGCGCCGCGGCGGCCGGCGACGCGATGTCGTCGAGGTGGGTTTCGTCGGCGAGCGCCGGCGCGCCGGCCAGCAGCGCGGCGAGCACGGCCGACGACGCGGCGGTCATGCGCAGCAGGTTGCGCAGATTCAGTGAACTCATCGGTTTTCTCCTTGATGGTGACGCGCGCGGCCTGGCGCCGCGCGCGGATTCGGATTCAGCGGGATGCGGGCTACTCGCTCGGGCGGCCCGGACGACAGGCGGGAAACACGCGCATCGCGCGCGGCAGCGTGCACCGCAAGCGGACGCGCGCGGCGGCAGACGGAGCAGACGCATCGCTTCGGCACGGTCGTCTCAACATCACCGCATGGCGGGACCGCTGCGAGCGGGGTCTCGTCCATCGTCGGGCACGGTGACGAGGATGAACCCACCGATCGGTCCCGGATGGTCGAAAAATGCGTCAAGGGCCATGAAGCGCGCGATGCGTGTCATGTTCCAGAACTCGGCCGCACCCACGGTTGTGACACCCGCGTGCGGACCCGTGCCGCGGAGCCGCACGCGGTATGCGTCGCCATGTCAGACCGCCCAGCACGAACAGCCGAACGCGCCCCAGAAGCCCTTCGCGTCGGACGTCGGCAACGCGCTTGCCCATGCGCTCGCGTGCGCATGCTGGTGAACGGTGCATGCATTCGCGCAGCCGCACATCGCGGCGGCCGCCGCGCGCTGCAACGGCGCGCCGTTGCGCTGCGTCGCGCCCCAGCCGCCGTAGCCGCCAAACTCGCGCACCGGCGACCAGTCCGGCATCGCCGGCGGAATCGGCGCGTCGTGCGATGCGAACGGCCCCGCCCCCCACACGATCTTCCCGTCGACCACCGTCAGCAACGCGGTCGTGGCGGCGATATCGTCTTCCGCACACGCGAAGAAATCGCGATCCGGGACGATCAGGTCGGCAAGCTGCCCCACCGCGATGCGTCCTTTCTTGCCTTCCTCGTTCGAGAACCACGTCACGTACTCGGTCCACATCCGCAGCGCGGTTTCGCGATCGAGCAGGTTGCGCTGCGGATACAGGCGCATGCCGCCGACCGTCTTGCCCGTCACGAGCCACGCGAGCGATACCCACGGGTTGTACGACGCGACGCGCGTCGCATCCGTGCCGGCCGACACCTTCAGCCCCTTGCCGAGCATCTTCGCGACCGGCGGCGTCGCCTCCGCGGCTTGCGCGCCGTAGCGCTCGACGAAGTACTCGCCCTGGTACGCCATCCGATGCTGCACCGCGACGCCGCCGCCGAGCGCGGCGATCCGGTCCATCGATTGCTCGGTGATCGTTTCCGCGTGATCGAAGAACCAGTTCAGCCCTTCGAGCGGGATGTCCTTGTCGACCTTCTCGAACACGTCGAGCGCGCGGCTGATGGTTTCGTCGTAGGTCGCGTGCATGCGCCACGGCCAGCGGTTTTCCGCGAGCACGCGCACGACGCCTTCGAGATCGTCCTCCATCTGCTCGGGCAGGTCCGGACGCGCGACGCGGAAGTCTTCGAAGTCGGCCGCGGAAAACGCCAGCATCTCGCCCGCGCCGTTATTGCGGAAGTAGTCAGTGCCGTCGTGGTACTTGACGCTCTTCGTCCAGTTCACGAAGTCTTCCTTCTCCGCGTTCGGCTTCTGCGTGAACAGGTTGTACGCGATGCGGATCGTCATCTCGCCCGCGTCGTGCAGCTTGCGGATCACTTCGTAATCCTCCGGATAATTCTGCGACCCGCCGCCCGCGTCGATCACGCCGGTCACGCCCAGCCGGTTCAGCTCGCGCATGAAGTGGCGCGTCGAGTTGTACTGATACTCGAACGGCAGCTTCGGCCCCTTCGCGAGCGTCGCGTAGAGGATCGTCGCGTTCGGGTTCGCGAGCAGCAGGCCGGTCGGGTTGCCGGCGGCATCGCGCAGGATGGTGCCGCCCGGCGGCTCCGGCGTGTCCTTCGTGTAGCCGACCACCCGCAGCGCCGCCGCGTTCAGCAGCGCGCGGTCGTACAGGTGCAGGATGAATACGGGTGTGTCCGGCGCGACTGCATTGAGTTCGTCGATCGTCGGCAGCCGCTTCTCCACGAACTGATGTTCGGTGAAGCCGCCGACCACGCGCACCCACTGCGGCGCGGGCGTCACAGCGACCTGACGCTTGAGCATCTCCATCGCGACCGCGAGCGACGGCACGCCGTCCCAGCGCAGTTCCATGTTGTAGTTCAGTCCGCCGCGAATCACGTGGCAGTGGTTGTCGATCAGGCCCGGCAGCACGCCGCGGCCGCCGAGATCGATCGTCTTCGTCGCGCGGCCCGCGAGCGGCATGACGTCCGCGTCGCTGCCCACCGCGACGAAGCGGCCGGCGGCAATCGCGACGGCCGTGGCGACGGGGTTCGCGCGGTCGAGCGTCGTGAATCGCCCGTTGTGCAGGATCAGATCCGGCTGGGTCACGGTTGCGGTCATGTGCATCACCTCTTGTTGATCAAAAGCCAAACAGCTGTTTCACGGTGGGTAAGGCCTGCACGCCGATCAGCATGCCGAGCAACCCGACCAGCGCAATCAGCGGCGGTGCGGGAGAGCGAATCTTGATGGCGCTGTAAATCACACCGATCAGCAGGCCCGCACCAAGGGAAACCAGATAAGGTTCCATGCGATAAATCTCCCGGACAAATTCAAATGCAGGCGTAGTGTTCCGAACGGCATGCCGCGGGCGGCATTCGCGTCTCTTTCACGTCCGCCGCCCGCGGCCATGGCGCCCATGCGGCGCGTTCGCATCGAACCCGCCGCACCGGCACCCGCCGTTGCAGGCCGTCCGCGCTTACTTCGCCGGAACGGCCGGGATCGACTCGTGCGGCGTCGCGGTGCGCTGCGGCGCCTTGTGGACCATCGTGTACGCGTAGTCCACGCCCATCCCGTATGCGCCCGAATGCTCCTTCGCGATCGCCATCACCGCGTCGTACGTCTCGCGGTGCGCCCAGTCGCGCTGCCATTCGAGCAGGACCTGCTGCCACGTGACCGGCACCACGCCGGCCTGCACCATGCGCTGCATCGCGAAGTCGTGCGCAGCCTGCGTCGTGCCGCCCGATGCGTCGGCGACCATGTAGATCTCGTAGTCGCCTTCGAGCATCGCGCACAGCGCGAACGTCGTATTGCAGACTTCGGTCCACAGGCCCGACACGACCACCTTCTTGCGGCCGTTCGCGGCGAGCGCGTCGCGCACCTTCTGGTCGTCCCACGAATTCATCGACGTGCGTTCGAGCGTCTTCTGGTTCGGGAACACGTCGAGCAGCTCGGGATAGGTGTGGCCCGAGAAGCTGTCGCTTTCGACCGTCGTGATCGTGGTCGGAATGTTGAAGACCTTCGCGGCCTTCGCGAGCCCGACGACGTTGTTCTTCAGCGTCTGGCGATCGATCGACTGCACGCCGAACGCCATCTGCGGCTGCTGGTCGATGAAGATCAGCTGGCTGTTGTGCGGAGTAAGTACTTCAAGCTTGGGATTGCTCATGATGGTGATGTCCTTTGACGCGAAGAAAGATGAGGCTTGCCTGGCCGACGAATCCACGAAGCGTCCAATGCGCCGAGTCGCAAGCGTCGGCAGCCGGCCTGCGCCATTCAATACGTGAACTTGCGGCCGCACCAGTTAATTGTTCTGATTTTCGCCACGCGCCGAATTCAGACTGAAAAGATCTGAATTTCATTGAATGCACTGACGACGAACGCGCGGACCTGATAGGCTGGCCCAAGACTTTCGGATCGACGCCAGCCCGGTAGTTATCCGTATCTTCAACGGCCGTCATTCCCTTCCAGACCCATGAAACCGTACATTGCTTCACTTCTCGCCGGCATCCTCGCCGGCGTCGTTTATGCGCTGATCGGCGTGCAATCGCCGGCGCCGCCCGCCATCGCGCTGGTCGGCCTGCTCGGCATCCTGGCCGGCGAGCAGATTCTTCCCGTGGTGCGACGGATGTTCGACGGCATCCGACTGGGAACCGCGTGGCGCGACGCCAAGTGCAGCCAGCACATGTTCGGCGCGCTGCCCGGCGCACACGCCGACGCTGCCGTGAAGCGCCGCGAATCGACGCCGACGTGACGTGTAGATGTCGAGCGAACGCGGCGTCGCCCCTGACCGTTGGCGCGCATGCGTGCGTGTCCCGGCACGTCGGGTGACGACCCGTTTTGAACCGTATTGGATTCAGCGTCGCTCGACGGCGCGACATCGCCCGATGCCCTTGCCGTCGCGACATTCCCCATGAAGCTGTCTTTCGAAGCACTCGAGGCACTGGACGCGATCGACCGCACCGGTACGTTTGCCGACGCCGCGGAGTTGGTGCACCGCGTGCCGTCCGCACTGACATACGTCGTACGGAAGCTCGAGAGCGATCTCGGCGTCGCGTTGTTCGATCGCAGCGGGCGTCGTGCGAAGCTCACGCACGCGGGCCGCATCGTCGTCGAGGAAGGCCGTCGTCTGCTTCACGCTGCCGAACAGCTTGAACGGAAGGCGCAGCGCGCGCAGCAAGGTTGGGAAACCGAGATCCGCGTCTGCATCGCCGAGATACTGCCCTTCGACATGCTGTGGCCATATGTCCACGCGTTCTACGATCTCGAAATGGATACGCGGCTGCGACTCTCCACCGAAGTGCTCGGCGGCACCTGGGACGCGCTGATTTCGCGGCGGGCCGATCTGATCGTCGGCGCGGCCGGCGAGCCGCCGGAACTGCCGGACATCGTCGCGCAGCCGATCGGCACGCTGCGGCACGTGTTCGTGGTCGCCCCGACCCATCCGCTCGCCGCGCTGCCCGAACCGCTGTCGATGGCATCGATCGTCGCGTATCGCGGCGCGGTGATCTCCGACACGTCCCGCGAACTTCAGCCGCAGTCGGCCGCGCTTGACCCTGGCCAACCGTATCTCGCGGTGCCGACGCTCGCTGCGAAACTGGCCGCGCAATGCGAGGGGCTCGCGGTGGGTACGCTCCCGGACTGCATCGCGGCGCCCGCGATCGCGCAAGGCAGGCTCGTCGCGCGGGAAGTCATCGGCATGCGCGACACGACCCGTTGCTATATCGCGTGGCGCGCCAACGAAGCCGGGCGCGCGCTACGCTGGTGGGTCGAACAGCTCGGTCACCACGACCTCGTCGACCGGTTCACCGCGCGCGCGTGACGCTGCGCTTTCTGCGAACGGTCGAGCGGTCGAGCGTTTGCCGACCTGCATCAACCGTTCCCGAAATCGGCGTCGAAAGAATGAAGAGCGGAGCGGCTTCGCCGCCCCATTCCGCACGCAGCCGACGTCGCGTGCGGAATCGGCGTTCAGCGCGACACGGACGGCTCGTCGGTCCGACCGGATCGCCAGGTGAGGAAGCCGAGCGCCGCGAGCGGCAGCGCCAGTGCCCAGAACCCGGCGTACAGGTAGGCGCTCGCCCCGGCGCCCGCGCCGAGCGCGAATCCGGCCACCGGCGGCAGCGTGCGCCGCAGCCGCGCGCGTGCGGCTTCCCGTTCGGCCGGCGCGGCGATCGGCACGAGCCAGTCGAACGCGTCGATGACCGCCTGCGTGACGTTGCCGGTCATCACGGTGTTCGCGACGACGGTGCGCGCGGTCAGCCGGCCGTGCGCGTTCTGCACGCCCATTGCCGCCGCACCGAGCAGCCCGCAGACGATCGTCGCGGGCGCGTCGGCGCTGCCGATCGGCGACGCCGCGACGCCGGCGAGCATGAATCCGGCCAGCAGGATCGTCTGCAGTGCGTACAGCGCGCGCGCCCGCGGGCCATGCCCGCGCACGCGCATCCGGTGATCGAGCAGGCGGGCGGCCACGATCCCCGCGATGAATGCCGGAAACGCGAGCCACTTGATCATGAGGCCCTGACCGACACCGGCGAGGCCCGAGCCGATCAGGATGAAGTTGCCGGTGACGTGCGCGGTAAAGAGCCCGAACAGCGCGACGAAGCCGAGCGTGTCGACATAGCCGGCGATCGATGCGAGGAACACATCCTCGCCGCGCAGGTGATCGGGGGCCGCCGCGCCCGCTGTCGTTACTTGCACGGGCTGCATGTCGTGGCTTCCGCGGTTGTGTAGGCGGTGTCCGCATCGCGGACCGGTGCGGCGGGCGGGGTCGCCCGCTCGTCGAAGACGATGCCGAGCCGGCACGCGAGCGCGATCAGCGGCGCCGCGGGCGATTGCACGCGCACGCGGTGGTACGGGAAGCCGACTGCGATGGCGGCTCCCGGCGAGATCAGATGAGGCATGGTCCGTTCCGATTGCGCCGCCGGCCGGGCCGACAGGATGGCGCCCGACCCGTGCGGCGGTTCTGACGCAAGACTAGGGAACGCCCGCCTGAAAGTCATGGCGGCGAACTGAATTTTCCTGAAAGCGCCGCACGACGCGCGGCTCGGCACGGCGCCCGCCCGCGTGGCCGGCCGCGGCGGGGCGCGCGTACGACATCGCGACGCCGACCTCCGAAGCACAGCGCAACGCGGAAATCGAACGGCAGATCGACGCGTTCATCAACGGCACGCCGGCCGCGCTGAAGCGTGTCGCGTCCGACGCATCCGCGACGCGCACGCGCCGCAAGCGACGCAGCGGCGCCACGCTCGAGCCGATTCAGAACGATTCAGCCGCGACGCGCGTCGCCTGCCCTATGCTCGGACAGCACCGGACGCGTGCCGTATCGCGCACCGCCCGCAGAACCGGGATTCCCCCATGACGACCGACACGCTTGCACTCACCCATCACACCGTTACGGCGAACGGCATCCGCCAGCACGTCATCGACGCCGGCGCCGGGCCCGTCGTCGTGCTGCTGCACGGCTTCCCCGAAACCAGCTTCGCGTGGCGCTTCCAGATTCCGGCGCTCGCGCGGCACTATCGCGTGATCGCGCCCGACCTGCGCGGCTACGGCGAAACCGACAAGCCCGCGGCCGGCTACGACAAGCGCAACATGGCGCGCGATCTCGCCGCGCTGCTCGATGCGCTCGGCATCGAGCGCATCGCGCTCGTCGGGCACGATCGCGGCGCACGTGTCGCGACGCGTTTCGCGAAGGACTTCCCCGAACGCGTCGACCGGCTCGTCGTGATGGACAACGTGCCGACGCGCATCGTCGCGCAGAACATGACCGCGCAAACGGCGCGCGCATACTGGTTTTTCCTGTTCCATCAGGTGCCCGACCTGCCGGAGGCGCTGATCGCCGGCAAGGAAGCCGAATGGCTCGGCTATTTTTTCGCGGACTGGTGCTACGACCCGCACGCCATCGCGGGCGACGCGTTCGACACCTACGTGCGCGCGTACCGGCGCCCGGGGGCCGTGCGCGGCGCACTGGCCGACTATCGCGCGAACGCGGAAGACGTGCAGCAGGACCTCGTCGATGCCGACGTCAGGATCGCGTGCCCGACCATGGCGATCTGGGGCGAGGATTTCTACGCGGTCGGCAAGATGTTCGACATGCAGGCCGTATGGGAAAGCATGGCGACGAACCTGCGCGCCGAGCCGATCGCGCAGTGCGGACATCTGCCGCACGAGGAACAGCCCGAGCGCGTGAACGCGCTGCTGCTCGACTTCCTGCGCGGCTGGGCCGGTTGACGCAACGCGCGCCGCACGCGGCGTCATCGGAGGAACACCGGATGGAACACGGATCGGGCCGCAAGGCCGTCATCGCCGGCGGATCGGTCGGCGGGCTGTTCGCGGCGACCGCGCTGCGCGCGGCCGGCTGGGACGTCCGCGTATTCGAGCAGTCGCCGTACGCGCTCGACAGCCGCGGCGGCGGCATCGTGCTGCAGCCGCCGATCGAGCGCGCGTTCGCGTTCGGCGGCGTAGCGCTGCCGCGCGACGCCGGCGTCGATTCGGTCGACCGGATCTACGTCGACACGCAGGACCGGATCGTGCAGCGCGTCGCGATGCCGCAGACGCAGACCGCGTGGAACGTGATCTACACGGCGCTCAAGCGCGCGCTGCCGGCCGGGGTCATCCAGGCCGGCGACGCGTTCGCGCGGTTCGAGCAGGACGGCGAGCGGATCGTCGCGCATTTCGCGAGCGGCCGCGCCGAGACGGCCGACCTGCTGATCGGCGCGGACGGCGGCCGCTCGACCGTGCGCGCGCAGTTGCTGCCGGACCTGCGCCCGACGTATGCGGGCTATGTCGCGTGGCGCGGGCTCGTCGACGAACGCACGCTGCCCGAGCAGGTGCTGTATCTGCTGCGCGAACGCTTCACGTTCCAGCAAGGCGACCGGCACCTGTTCCTCACCTATCTGGTGCCCGGCGCCGACGGTGCGACCGAACCGGGCAAACGGCGCGTGAACTGGGTGTGGTACCGGCGTCTGGCGTCCGACCGGCTGCCGTCGCTGTTCCTTGCGCGCGACGGCACGCAGCGCGACGGGTCGCTGCCGCCCGGCGCGATGCGCGACGACAACCGCGCGGCACTCGTCGACGCCGCCGACCGGATGCTCGCGCCGACGCTCGCCGCGCTCGTCGATGCGACACCCGCGCCGTTCGCGCAGGCGATTCTCGATCTCGCGGTCGAGCGGATGGCTTTCGGGCGCGCGGTGCTGCTCGGCGACGCCGCGCGCATCGTGCGCCCGCACACGGCGGCGGGCGTCGCGAAAGCGGCGGACGACGCGGTCGGTCTCGCCGAAGCATTGCGCGACGTCGCACGCGGCGCCGCGTTCGATGCCGCGCTGGCAGGCTGGGACGCCCGTCAGCGTGCGGCCGGTGCGCTGCTGTCCGCGCGCGGGATCGCGCTCGGCGCGCGGCTGATGGGCACCGCGTGAAGGTGCGCCGGCCGTCTGTCGGCCGCCGCGCGGTACGGATCGCCCTCGGGATTCAGCGCACGCAACACGCTCGCGCGCCCGCCGTCGTCCGCGGGCAGTTGCGGCTGCCCGCGCGCGAAAGCCGGGGTCGCGGCTGCCGCCAGCCACGCGGCGATCGCCAGCCCCTTCGCTCGGCGCTTCATTGCGCGCTCGCGGTTGGGACGGACGCCGACGTCGCGGCCGTTGCCATGTGCCGGTCGCCATGTGCGATCGCATACAGTTCGCGATTGCGCGCAATCGTCTCCGTGCTCGGCGGATAGTCCGATTTCGGCGTCGGCAGCGTACCGTCGCGCTCCGCACGAATCAGGTCGGCGCGCACGTCGGCGCGCGTGAGCGCACGGTCGGCGGTTTGCGCGAATGCGACGATCGGTGCGCTCAGCGCACAGGACAGCAGGACTGCACGAATCAGCTTGCTCATGACGTTCACCTCCGAAAATGGCGTGTTCGCGTCCGCAGATCAGGCCGGACATCCGCTCCGCATCGATGCGACGAGGAGTGGTATCCATTCTGCGATTCGCGCGCTTTCCGGAAGGTGAGGCTTCGATTACGGTCTTGTCATCCGATCGCGGCCCGGCCGCACGGCAGCATCAGTCGACGCGTAACGGCGCCGTGTGCCGGACGGTGCCCAGAAACCGCGTCAACTCCACGGTCTGCGGCCGCTCGAAGATCTCGTCGGGCGTCCCGCTCTCCCACACGCGCCCCTGGTGCATGAACACGATCCTGTCGCTCACCGCACGCGCGAAGTTCATCTCGTGCGTGACCATGATCAGCGTCATGTCCTCGCGCGCGAGCTGCTCGATGACCCCCAGCACCTCGCCGACCAGCTCGGGATCGAGCGCGGACGTGATCTCGTCGCACAGCAGCACGCTCGGCTTCATCGCGAGCGCACGCGCGATCGCGATGCGTTGCTGCTGGCCGCCCGACAGGTGTTCCGGAAACGCGTCGAACTTGTCGCCGAGGCCGACGCGCTCGAGCATCAGCTCCGCGATCGCACGTGCCTGCTGACGGTGCGCCTTCTTCACCACCGACTGCGCGAGCATCACGTTCTGTCCGGCGCTCAGATGCGGAAACAGGTTGTACTGCTGGAACACCATGCCGACCTTCAACCGCAGCGCACGCAGGTCCGCGTGCCGTGCATCGACGCGTTCTCCGTCGATCGAGATCGTGCCCGCGTCGATACTCTCGAGCCCGTTGAGCGTGCGCAGCAGCGTGCTCTTGCCCGAGCCGCTGCGGCCGATGATCGATACGACCTGCCCGCGCTCGACGGACAGATCGATGCCCTTGAGCACATGATGGGTGCCGAAATGCTTCTCGACACCCCGGGTTTCAACGAGCGGCATGCCATCTCCTTTGCAACGTGCGCGCATAACGGGTCAGCGGATAGCAGAGCGCGAAATAGATCAGCGCGACGAGGCCATACACGACGAACGGCCGGAACGTCGCGTTCGAGATCGCGATGCCGACCTTCGTCAGCTCGGTGAAGCCGATGATCGACACCAGCGCCGTATCCTTCACCGCCTGCACGCCGAAGCCGACCGTCGGCGCGATCGCGATGCGCGCGGCCTGCGGCAGGATCACGTGACGCAACTGCTCGACGTAACTCATCGCCAGGCTCGCCGACGCCTCCCACTGCCCTTTCGGCACCGCCTCGACACAGCCGCGCCAGATTTCGGCCAGATACGCGCTGGTGAAGAACGTGAGCCCGGCCGTGGCCGCGACCCACGGCGAAACGTCGAGCCCGACGAGCGGCAGGCCGAAGAACACGATGAACAGTTGCATCAGCAACGGCGTGCCCTGAAACACTTCGATATAGAGCTTCGCGACGCCACGCAGCACCGTCGAGCTCGATACGCGCATCACGAGCAGCCCGAGACCGACGAGGCCGCCCGTCACGAACGACACGAGCGACAGCACGATCGTCCAGCGCGCGGCCAGCAGCAGGTTCGCGAGAATTTGCCCAAACGTGAAATCGATCATCGCGCACCTCGCACGCGGCGGGAGAACAGGCGGCGTCCCATCGCGCCGAGCGTGGCGCGCAGCAACAGCGCCATGGCCAGATACGCGAGCGTGATCGCGAAGTACGTCTCGAATGCGCGGAAGTTGCGCGACTGGATGTAGCCGGCCGCATAGGTCAAGTCGGCCACCGAGATCTGCGACACGACCGCCGAACCGAGCATCGTGATCACGATCTGGCTCGACAGCGCGGGAAACACCTTGGCGAGCGCTTGCGGCAGCACGACGTGGCGCAGCATCTGCGCGTGCGACATCCCCAGCGCGGACGCCGCCTCCAGATGCCCGTTCGGCACGGCGGCTACGCCCGCGCGGACGATCTCGACCGAGTACGCGCCGAGATTGAGCGTCATCGCCAGGATCGCGGCCGTGTATTCGTCGATGTGCACACCGAGCGCCGGCAAGCCGAAGAAGATGAAGAACAGCTGGACGACGAATGGCGTATTGCGAATCGCCTCGACATACGCGCCGATCAGCGGGCGCAATCGCACGGCCGCGCGCGCGTCGGCACTGTATGCGGCTGCACCGAGCACGCCGAGCGCCACGCCGAGCACGGTCGCGACCGCGGTCAATGCGAGCGTGATCGCCGCGCCGCTCGCGAACACGCCGGCGTACTCGGCGAGCTCGCCGAATTGAAGCTGGTAGCTCATGGGAAATGGGTCGATTTGGGTTCGGACAACGACACGCACCGCGCCGGCCATGCCGGCCGCGGCGACGTGTCAGGCGACACGGCGTTTCGTCACAGTCCGACCGGCAACGGCTGGCCGAGCCACTTCCGCGACATCTCGCCCAGCGTGCCGTCCTGCTTCGCATGCGCGATCGCGTCGTCGATCTTCGCGAGCAGGCGCGGCTCGTTCTTGTTGACGCCGACGAAGCACGGCGAATTCTTGATCACGAACTTGACCTCGGGGCGGCGCGGCGGATTCTTCGCGAGAATCGCCGCCGCGACGATGTTGCCGGCCGCGATCAGTTGTACTTGCCCCGACAGGAACGCCTGGATCGTCGCGTTGTTGTCCTCGAAGCGCTTGATCGTCGCGTTCGGCGCGAGCTGCGACAGCGCAATCTCCTCGAGCGCGCCGCGTGTGGCGCCGACCGTCTTGCCGGTGAGGTCGGCGGGCGCGCTCACCTTCACGTCGGAAGGCCCGAACACGCCCTGGAAATACGGTGCGTAAGCGCTCGAGAAATCGATGACCTTCTCGCGCTCCGGCGTCTTGCCGAGCGACGAGATCACCATGTCGACCTTGTTGGTCGTCAGGTACGGATCCGGTTCGCGCTGTTCACGGGCACCAGCTTCAGCTTGACGCCGAGCGCCTTGGCGAGGAGTCCTGCCATGTCGATGTCGTAGCCCTGCGGCTGCATGTCCGTGCCGACCGAGCCGAACGGCGGATAGTCCTCGGGCACCGCGACGCGCAGCGTGCCGTTTTTCGCGATGGTGTCGAGCGCATCGGCATGGGCCGGCGCGGCGGCGAACAGCGCGATCACGGGTGCGGCGATCAGTGCAGCCAGCCAGGTGCGGCGGGGGAACGGTCGGGTCGTCGGTCTCACGGTGAATCTTCCTTGTCTGGTGTGTCGTCTTCGGGCAGCGCGCAACGATTGCGCGGCCGACACCACTCCAGCAAAAACCAGGCCATCGCCATGAAACGCTTGCTGCTCGGACCCGCGACGGAATTTCGGCGGAACCGCATTCCCCATTTCGGTGCGCGCGCCGCCACCCGCGGCAGCGGGTGCCCTCGCAGCGCGCGCCGGCGCACCAGATTAACTGGCTGGTTCATCCGCCACCGTGGTCCCATGCACGGATTCGAACAGGCTTAGTCCAAATTTGCATGCCGTTTGTGACCGGAATTACGGCTGAATACGTTCGCGGCGTACCGTGCCTTTCGCCGCGCCCGGCGAATCGCAGTCCGGATGAGTGCGCTCGATTCCGCGCCCTGCTCCTCCGGTACCGGTGGTCCCGATCGATCCGCGGTCGGGATGAATTCAATCCCATCCGTGCGCGAGGATACCGTCATGGCATCGATTCCCGAACCGTCGACAACCGGCGAAACCGACAAACGCAGCTGGCTCGAATCGCACGAAGCCGGTTATCACAAGACCCTCGGCAATCGACAGGTGCAGATGATCGCGATTGGCGGGGCCATCGGCACCGGGCTCTTTCTCGGCGCCGGCGGCCGGCTGCAGGCCGCCGGCCCGTCGCTCGCGATCGTCTATCTGGTGTGCGGCGCGTTTTCGTTCCTGATCCTGCGCGCGCTCGGCGAGCTCGTGATGCATCGCCCCAGCAGCGGCAGCTTCGTGTCGTACGCGCGCGAATTCCTCGGCGAGAAGGCATCGTTCGTCGCGGGCTGGATGTATTTCCTGAACTGGGCGATGACCGGCATCGTCGACATCACCGCCGTCGCGCTCTACATGCATTACTGGGCGCCGTTCGCGGCCGTGCCGCAGTGGATCTTCGCGCTCGTTGCGCTGTGCATCGTCGCGACGATGAATCTGATCGGCGTGAAGTGGTTCGCGGAGATGGAGTTCTGGTTCGCGCTGGTCAAGGTCGCCGCGATCGTGCTGTTTCTCGTGATCGGCGCGGCGATCCTCGGCACGGGCATGCCCGTGGCCGGCCATGGCACCGGCATGCATCTGATCACCGACAACGGCGGGTTCTTTCCGCACGGACTGATGCCGGCGCTGGTGCTGGTGCAAGGCGTGGTGTTCGCGTTCGCCGGCGTCGAACTGGTGGGCACGGCCGCCGGCGAATGCAAGGACGCGCGCAAGGTGCTGCCGCGCGCGATCAACAACGTGATCTGGCGCATCGCGATCTTCTACGTCGCATCGGTCGTGCTGCTGGTCTGCCTGCTGCCGTGGAGCGCGTACAAGGCGGGCCAGAGCCCGTTCGTCACGTTCTTCGGCGCGCTCGGCGTGCCGGGCATCGGCTCGGTGATGAACCTGGTGGTACTGACGGCCGCGCTGTCGAGCCTGAACTCCGGCCTGTATTCGACGGGGCGCGTGCTGCGCGCGCTGTCGATGGGCGGCTCGGCCCCCGCGTTCCTCGCGCGGATGAGCGCGCAATCCGTCCCGTACGCGGGCATTCTGGTGACGGTCGCGATCTATGTGGTCGGCGTGCTGCTCAACTATCTCGTGCCGTCGAGCGTGTTCGAGATCGTGCTGAACATCGCGTCGCTCGGCATCATCAGCACATGGGGCTTCATCGTCGTGTGCCAGATGAGGTTCCGCGCCGCGGTCCGGCGCGGCGAGGCGGACGACGTGTCGTTCAGGATGCCCGGCGCGCCCGTGACGTCGTGGCTCACGCTGCTGTTCCTGCTCGGCGTGCTGGTGCTGATGGCGTTCGACTACCCGAACGGGACATGGACGATTGCATCGATCCCGCTGGTCGCGCTGCTGCTCGTAGCGGGCTGGAAGTGGTTGAGCCGCCGTGCGCGCCGTGCGTTGCTCAAGCCGACGATTCCGTCGGTCACGCTCACGCAGAACGTGCTCGAGAAGGGCGAGCACTGAATCGCGGCGGCATGCGTGCCGTCGATCGATCCGCCGCCGGCACCGCGGGCGGCGGTCGATCGCCGCGTTCAGTGATGCTCGTACAACTGCTGCGTGTCGAGCGACGCGAACGATGAGGTCGCGGGCTTTGCAGCGTCGGTCGGCCGTGCAGCGGCCGATTGCGCTTGCTGCGCGGCGACCTTCGCCTCGGCCGCCTGGATGTCTTCCGGATAGTAAGGATCGCTGCCGATCGGCCGGTAACCGGCCTTTTCGACGCGGACAAGATCGGCGCGCACGTCGGCACGCGTGAGCGCATGGTCGGTGGTTTGCGCAAATGCGACGATCGGTGCGCTCAGCGCACAGGAAAGCAGGACTGCACGAATCAGGTTGGTCATGATGTTCACCTCACAAGATGGCATGTTTGCGTCCGCAGATCAGGCCGGACATCCGCTCCGCATCGATGCGATGAGGAGTTGTGTCCATTCTGCGATTCGCGCGCTTTCCTGAAGGTGAGGCTTCGATTACTGTTTTGTCATCCGGGGCGCCGACGCACGTCGGGCACGGCGCAGGCCCGCGACGTGCTCGTTGCGAGGCGATCGTCGCATTCACGCAGACGCGTCGAGCGGCTGCACTTCCGGGATCATCGCGGCCTGGCCACGCACGATTCCGTCTGCGTCCATGAGTTGCCACACGGTCGCGCGTTCTATCCAGAACCGCTTGCCGGACTTCGTCACACGCACGCCGCGATATCCAGACACGAAGCCGTCCCGCGTCACCTTCTCGAGGAACGACTGGCGCTCGCGGCGCTCCATCGGTTCCGCCGACAGCCGGGACGGCAACGCCGTCAGTTCATCCCAGTCGTATTCGAAAATCGCCTGCGCGCGCTTGTTGCCGTACACGAACACCGGATCGGCCGATGCGTCGTGCGCAAGAATGCCGAACGGTGCCGTGCCGTACAGCCACGCGGCGCCGTCGGATGCGTTCATGCCGTCCGGAACGAGTGGGCGGTTCAGCAGCCGGCGGTAGGAGTCGGCAAGAAGAAGGTAAAAGTTTGCATCGGTGCGCAACGACATCGGTCAGGCTCCTGAAATCGGCGAGACAGGCGAACGCGCGAAGGTTCGCGCGCCGGACATTATAGGGACGAAGCCGCGCACCGCCGTCGTCGCGGGGACGGTCTCGAGCAGCCCACATCGGGCGCGACACCGCACGCAGCACGGCCGACGACGCCCCGCCCATGCAGATAACGGTTTCGTAATCCTCGAGTCAGGGTCGGGTCAACGCCGCGCCGGCAGACTGCACGCTCGTCGCATCGAATACGCAAACCGAGCCCTGCTTCGAGGAGCACCGTCATGTGGATCGTCCGGCTGGCGTTACGCAGGCCCTACACGTTCGTCGTACTCGCGCTGCTGATCTTCATCGCGGGACCGCTCGCGCTGCTGCGCACGCCGACCGACATTTTCCCGAGCATCGACATTCCGGTCGTCAGCATCGTCTGGTCGTACAACGGCTTCTCCGCGGAGGACATGGCCAAGCGGATCACGTCGAACTACGAACGCGCGCTCACGTCCGACGTCGACGACATCGAGCACATCGAATCGCAGTCGCTGAACGGCGTGTCGGTCGTGAAGATCTTCTTCCACCCGGGCGCCGACATCAATCGCGCGATCGCGGAAGCCGCGAGCAACGCCGCGTCGATCCTGCGCATCCTGCCGCCCGGCACGCTGCCGCCGAACATCATCACGTACAACGCGTCGACGGTGCCGATCCTGCAGCTCGGGCTGTCGAGCGACACGCTCGCCGAGCAGCAGCTGTACGACCTCGGCAACAGCTTCATCCGCACCCAGCTCGCGACCGTCCAGGGCGCGGCCGTGCCGCTGCCGTTCGGCGGCAAGATCCGCCAGATCGTCGTCGACCTCGATACGCGCGCACTGCAGGCGAAAGGACTCGCGCCGATCGACGTCGTCAACGCGATCAATGCGCAGAACCTGATCCTGCCGGGCGGCACCGCGAAGATCGGCACGCACGAATACAACGTGCAGATGAACGGCAGCACGCAAACGGTCGCCGCGCTGAACGACCTGCCGGTGAAGACGATCGGCGGCAATGTCGTGTACGTGCGCGACGTCGCGCACGTTCGCGACGGCTACGCGCCGCAGACCAACATCGTGCAGGCGGACGGCAAGCGCGCGGCGCTGCTGACGGTCGAGAAAACCGGCAGCGCGTCGACGTTGACGATCATCGACCAGGTGAAGGCGATGCTGCCGAAGATCGCGGCCGGGCTGCCGAAGGCGCTGCACATTGCGCCGCTCGACGATCAGTCCGTGTTCGTGAAGGCAGCGGTCCAGGGCGTCGTGCGCGAAGCGCTGATCGCCGCGTGCCTGACCGCGCTGATGATCCTGCTGTTTCTCGGCAGCTGGCGCGCGACGCTGATCATCGCGGTCACGATCCCGCTCGCGGTGCTCGCGTCGCTGCTCGCGCTGTCCGCGCTCGGCCAGACCATCAACATCATGACGCTCGGCGGGCTCGCGCTCGCGGTCGGGATCCTCGTCGACGACGCGACCGTCGCGATCGAGAACATCACGCATCATCTCGAGCGCGGTGCGCCGCTCGAGGATGCGATCCTGACCGGTGCGGGCGAGATCGCGGTGCCGACCTTCGTGTCGACGCTGTCGATCTGCATCGTGTTCGTGCCGATGTTCCTGCTGACGGGCGTCGCGCGCTATCTGTTCGTGCCGCTGGCCGAGGCCGTGATCTTCGCGATGATCGCGTCGTACTTCTTCTCGCGCACACTGGTGCCGACGCTCGCGATGGCGCTGATGCGCGCCAAAGGGAGCGGCCGGCCGCCGCGCGGCGTATTCGCACGCATCGCGCGTTTCCAGGCTGCGTTCGAGCATCGCTTCGAGGCCGTGCGGCTGCGCTATCGCGCGTTGCTGTCCGCGGCGATCGCGCGGCGGCGCCGCTTCGCGGCCGCGTTCCTGCTCGCGTGCGTCGCATCGACGGGCCTCTACGCGTTCGCCGGTCAGGACTTCTTCCCGTCGGTCGACACCGGCGAGATCCGTCTGCATCTGCGCGCGCCGACCGGCACGCGGATCGAGGAAACCGCGCGGCTGACCGACGAAGTCGAAGCGAAGATCCGCGGCGTGATTCCGGCGAACCAACTCGCCGGCGTGCTCGACAACATCGGCGTGCCGGTGAGCGGGATCAACCTCACGTACGATTCGTCGGACCCGATCGGCACCGAGGACGCCGACGTGCTGATCACGCTGAAGCCGAACCACGCATCGACGGCCGCCTACGTCGCGACGCTGCGCAACGTGCTCGCGCAGTCGTTCCCCGGCGTGACGTTCGCGTTCCTGCCGGCCGACATCGTCAGCCAGATCCTCAATTTCGGGCTACCCGCGCCGATCGACATCCAGATCGTCGGCAACAAGCTCGACCAGAACCGCGCGCTCGCGAATGCATTGCTCGCGAAACTGCGCGGCGTGCGCGGACTCGTCGACGCACGCATCCAGCAGCCCGGCGACGAACCGGCGATCGACGTGAACGTGGACCGCACGAAGGCGATCCAGGCGGGCCTGCAGCAGCGCGACGTCGCGCAGAACCTGTTGATCGCGCTGTCCGGCAGCTCGCAGACGACGCCGAACTTCTGGCTCGATCCGCGCAACGGCGTCAGCTACCCGGTGCTCGTGCAGACACCGCAATACACGGTGAATTCGCTGCAGTCGCTCGCGAACGTACCGCTGCCCGCCGGCACCGCGAGCACGCCGCAGACGCCGGCCGGCGGACCGGCCGCGGGCGCGCCCGCACAGAACCTGCTCGGCGCGCTCGGCACGTTCTCGCGCTCGACCCAGCAGGCCGTGGTGTCGCACTACAACGTGCAGCCGGTGCTCGACATCTTCGCGGCGGTGCAGGGGCGCGATCTCGGCGGCGTCACGGCCGACGTGACGAAGCTCGTCGACGCCGCGCGCGCGCAGCTGCCGCCCGGCTCGTCGATCGTGCTGCGCGGCCAGGTGCAGGCGATGCACGAGTCGTTCTCGGGCCTGCTCGGCGGCCTCGCGCTCGCGATCTCGCTGGTCTACCTGCTGATGGTCGTGAACTTCCAGTCGTGGCTCGATCCGCTCGTGATCGTCGGCGGGCTGCCGGCGTCGCTCGCCGGCATCGCGTGGATGCTGTTCGTCACGGGCACCACGCTGTCGGTGCCCGCGCTGACCGGCACGATCCTGTGCATCGGCATCGCGACCGCGAACAGCATTCTCGTCGTGAACGCGGCACGTGAGCTGCTCGCGGCCGGCGCGCCGCCGTGGCAGGCCGCGCTCGACGCAGGCTTCAGCCGCTTCCGGCCCGTCGTGATGACCGCGCTCGCGATGCTGATCGGCATGTTGCCGATGGCGCTCGGCCTCGGCGACGGCGGCGAGCAGAACGCGCCGCTCGGCCGCGCGGTGATCGGCGGGCTCGCGTTCGGCACGTGCTCGACGCTGCTGTTCGTACCGGTGCTGTTCGGCTTCGTTCACGCGTGGCTCGCGCGGCGTCGCGACGCCGCGGCCGCCCGGCGTGTGCAGCACGCACCCGACACGCCAGCGCTGCGTTGAGTGCAGACGGCCGCCCCTTCTCATCCTTCGATTCGCCCGACCCCGGACCCACCATGAACGACTCGATCGAACCCGTCGCCCCGCCGCCCGCCGCCGAAGCGGTAACGTCTGCGACTCCGGCCACGCCGGCTGCTTCGGCTGCTTCGGCTGCTTCGGCCACACCGACCGCTCCGAATACCCCGACCGCCAACGCAGCCGTGCCGCCCACAGCACACGACACAACCCGTGACGCGGCACGTGACGTGCCGCCAAGCCGTGGCGCCCGCAAACTCGCCGTGCCGCTTGCCGCCGTCGCGCTCGCCGCCGCGCTGCTCGCGCTCGGCATCGTGCCGCGTATCGATGCACGCGCCGCGCAGCGTGCGCAGGTGGCCGCGCAGCAGGCGCTGCCGGTGTCGGTCGTCGTGCCCGGCGCGGCGCCGGCCGACCAGACGCTGACGCTGCCCGGCTCGGTGGCGCCCTATGCGGACGCGTCGATCTATGCGCGCACGAGCGGCTACGTCGCGCACTGGAGCGCCGATCTCGGCACGCGCGTGAAGGCCGGTCAGACGCTCGCGCAAATCTCGGCGCCCGATCTCGACGCGCAATTGCGCCAGGCGCGCGCCGACGAAGCGAGCGCACAGGCGAACTACGACTACGCGAAATCGACCGCGCAGCGCTGGCAGGACATGCTGAACACGCAATCGGTGTCGCAGCAGGACACCGACACGAAGGTCGCGGACATGAACGCGAAGCGCGCGATGCTCGCGTCCGCGCAGGCGAACGTCGCGCATCTTGCCGAACTCGTGTCGTACGAGTCCGTCACCGCGCCGTTCGACGGCGTGATCACCGCACGCAACGTCGACGTCGGCACGCTGGTCACCGCGGGCGGCACGCCGGGCAGCCCGGGCCTGTCCGGCGAACTGTTCCATCTCGAACAGACGGACACGCTGCGCGTGTTCGTCGACGTGCCGCAGGACAGCGCAGCCGGCGTATCGACCGGCACGCCGGTCTACCTGACGACGCCGCAGTATCCGGGACGGCGGCTTGCCGCGCGGGTCGCGCGCAGCGCGGGCGCGATCGATCCCGTCACGCGCACGCTGCGCGTCGAGATCGACGTCGACAACCGCGACGGCGCGCTGATGCCCGGCGCGTATGCGCAGGCGCATCTCGCCGTGCCGAGTGCGGCGCCGGCGCTCGATCTGCCGGTCAGTGCGCTGCTGTTCCGGCCGAACGGCGTGACGGTCGCCACCGTCGGCGCGAACGGCCGAACCGCGCTGAAGACCGTTCAGATCGGACGCGATTTCGGCACGCGCGTCGAGATCGTCGCGGGGCTCTCGGCAACCGATCGCGTGATCGACAACCCGGGCGATGCGATCACGGCCGGGGAGGCCGTGAAGGTCGTGTCGACAGCGCGTGCGGCGGTGCCGGTTGTGGGTTCGTCTGCTTCGTCTGCTTCGTCGGGTTCGTCCACTGCGTCCCCTTCGTCCCCGCACGCCGCGCAGCCCACGCAACCACCATACGGCGCCACTGCCCGCGACATGCCGCTGCCGCACGCGGCCGGCACCGCGTCGGCCGCATCGACGCCCGCTGCGGCATCCGCCCGCGGCTAACCCATTCGACGACGACTCCCGAGATCCCTGCCATGCGCCTTCCTCATCCGCTCCCGTTCGCCCGTCGCGCCGTCGCGCTTGGCGCCGCCGCGGCGTCGGCCGCGTTGACCGCGTGCTCGACGCTGCCGCCATATTCGCCGCCCGCCGTCGCGGTACCCGCGCACTACGCGGGCGCCTCGGCCGCGCAGGCCGGCTGGCGCACCGCGAGCCCGGCCGACGCCGCCGCGCGCGGCGCCTGGTGGACCGTCTTCGACGATGCCGACCTGAACGCGCTCGAAGCGCGCATCGACGTGTCGAACCAGACGGTGAAGAAAGCCGTCGCCGAGTTGCAGCAGGCGCGCGCGACGGTCGACTATCAGCACGCCGGGTTCCTGCCGACGATCACCGCGGGCGCCGCGCAAAGCCGCGCGCGCGTGTCGCAAAACCGGCTCGGCTCGTCGCTCGCCGGCAAGACGACGCCCGACTATCAGGCGGGCGTGGCCGCGAGCTGGGAACCCGACGTGTTCGGCCGCGTACGCGACGCGGTGACAGGCGCGCAGGCGGACGCAGCCGCGAGCGCGGCCGATCTGCAGGCCGTGAAGCTGTCGGTCACGGCCGAACTCGCGACCGACTATTTCGCGCTGCGCTCGCTCGACACGCAGAAGCAGCTGCTCGACGACACCGTCCGCGCGTACGCGGACGCACTGACGCTGCTCAAGCGGCAACTCGCGGCCGGAGCGATCGATGCGTCGGCGGTCGCACAAGCCGAGACCCAGCTCGAATCGACGCGCACGCAGGACACCGACATCGACGCGTCGCGTGCGCAGTTGCAGCACGCGATCGCGACGCTCGTCGGCGAGAGCGCGTCGACGTTCGTGCTGCCGCCGCGCGTGCAGGCGTTCCACGTGCCGGCGATTCCGGCCGGCGTGCCGTCGCAACTGCTGGAGCGGCGGCCCGACATCGCGGCGGCCGAGCGCCGTGTCGCGGCCGCGAACGCGCGGATCGGCGAGGCGCGCGCCGCGTTCTTCCCGGATCTCGTGCTGTCGGCGAGCGTCGGCCTCGAGAGTTCGTTCTTCGCGCCGTGGCTCACCGCGCCGAGCCTGTTCTGGTCGCTCGGCCCGCAGCTCGCCGGCACGCTGTTCGACGGCGGCCGCCGCAGCGCGTCGCTGCGCGGCGCGCATGCGCAATACGACGGTGCGGTCGCCGACTATCGGCACACCGTGCTCGTCGCGTTCCAACAGGTCGAGGATCAGTTGTCGGCGCTCGACGCACTCGCGTCCGAAGCCGGCAGCCAGCAGCGCGCGACCGACGCGGCCGACCTGTCGCTGCGGCTGACGACGAATCGCTTCAACGCGGGCGCCGTCAGCTATCTGGACGTGGTGACCGCGCAGACGATCGCGCTGACGAATCGGCGCACGGCCGATCAGATCGACGCGCGCCGGATCGAGGCCGAAGTCGGGTTGCTGAAGGCGTTGGGCGGCGGTTGGCAGGCGAGCGTGGGCGTGGATGCGGAATCGAACACCGGCGCGATGGAACACGCACCGGCCGCGCGACCCGCACCCGCCATCACACTGCCGCCAGCCGGTTGAACGTAAGCGTGAAACGCGTGCCGAGCGTGTCGCTTTCGACCTGCGCGGTACCGCCGTGGAGCTCCATCACCGAGCGCACGATCGCGAGGCCGAGCCCGGCCGTGCCGCCCGGCGCACCGCCGCTGCGCGCGGGGTCGCCGCGCACGAACCGGTCGAAGATCCGCGGCAGCAGCGCGCGATCGATCGGCTCGCCCGGATTCGCGACGCCGACGCGCACCGCATCGGCGGTTTCGTCCACGCTCAGCGTGATGACGCCGCCGGCGGGCGTGTAACGCAGCGCGTTCGCGAGCAGGTTGCCGACGGCGCGGCGGAACAGCTCGACGTCGGCGGTCAGCTGCCCCTGCCCTTCGACGCGCAACGTCGAGCCCGCTTCGTCGGCGAGCCCCTCGAAATACTCCGCGATGCGCTCGAGTTCGTCGCGCACGTCGAACGCGCGCTGCCGGGTGACGAAGCTCGGATGCTCGGCACGCGCGAGAAACAGCACGTTCTCGATCATTCGCGCGAGACGATCGTATTCCTCGAGATTCGATTCGAGCAGCGCCTGGTACTCGTCGGCCGAACGCGGCCGCGCGAGCGCGACTTCGGTGGCGCCGCGCATGTTGTTCAGCGGCGTGCGCAGATCGTGCGCGAGATCGGCGCTGAATTGCGACAGATGCGCGAACGCCTGCTGCAGGCGGCCGAGCATCGCATTCTGCGCATCGACGAGCGCGCGCAATTCGGGCGGCGCGCGCGACGCGTCGAGCCGCGTGTCGAGCTTGTCGACCGTGATCCGGCCGGTGTTGTCGACGATCTCGCGCAGCGGCGCGAGCGCCGTGCGGATCAGCCAGTAGCCGAGCAGCAGCGCGAACAGCGCGCCGAGCCCGCCGGCGAGCTTGAGCCGGTCGCGGTAACCGTCGAGCAGATCGGCCCTGTCGCGCATGTTGCGGGCGATCGCGATGCGGATCGGCGTGCGGTCGCCGAGCGTGGCCTCGATCACGACGCCGCGCATCGGCGTGCCGCCGTCGGCGGTCCACGTGACGAGCCGGTCGGCCGTGATCCGGTCGTCCGCGGGAACCGGCACCGCGTGCGGCGCGAACAATTGCGCATCGGCCAGCGGAACCGATGCGGCCGCGGGCGCATCGTCGGGCGCGGCGAGCCGGACGTTGTGACGTGCGAGCACGTCGCCCCGCGCATCGACGGCGGCCATCGACAGCGCCTCGTTGCCCAGCACCTGACTCGTCAGCCGCTCCGCATGCGCGCGAACCGCATCGAGCGACTCGAGCTCGCCCGCGAGCCGGCGCGTGTGGCGCGCGGCCAGCACGATGTCGAGATCGTCCTGCGTATTCACCTGCCGCTCGAGGCCCGCATACACATATGCGCCGACGAGCGCGAACGCGGCGAGCGTGGTCGCGGCGAACGCGAGCGCGAGCGTCGCGGCCAGCGAGCGCGGGCGCGTCATGCGTCGTCCTTCGGTTCGAGCACGTAGCCGACGCCGCGCACGGTGTGGATCAGCTTGACCGGAAACGCGTCGTCGATCTTCGCGCGCAGGCGCCGGATCGCAACCTCGACGACGTTGGTGTCGCTGTCGAAATTCATGTCCCACACGTACGATGCGATCTGCGTCCGGCTCAGCACCTCGCCCTGCCGGCGCGCGAGCAGTTGCAGCAGCGAGAATTCGCGCGGCGTGAGGTCGATCCGCGTGGCGCCGCGCTTCACGCGGCGGCGCACCACGTCGATTTCCAGATCGCCGACCGTCAGGCGTTCGGTCTCGCGCGGCGGCCCGCGACGCGCGAGCGTGCGGATGCGGGCGAGCAGCTCGACGAACGCGAACGGTTTCACGAGGTAATCGTCGGCGCCGAGTTCGAGGCCGTGCACGCGGTCCTGCACGTCGTCGCGCGCGGTCAGGAACAGCACCGGCGTCGTGTGCGTGTCGCGCAGCCGCTTGAGCACGCCCCATCCGTCGAGCACGGGCAGCATCACGTCGAGCACGATCACGTCGTAACGCTCTTCCTGCGCGAGCGTCAGCCCTTCGCCGCCGTCCTTCGCGAGATCGACGCTGAAGCCCGATTCCTCGAGCCCCTTCTTCAGGTACGCGCCCGTCTTCGGTTCGTCTTCGACTATCAGGATGCGCATGGCCGGCTCCGTCGCTTGCATGGGGACATCGGGCGATGTTACCCGGAAACGGCGACGCGGCCGCTCACCGTGCAGGCGCGAACGGCGTAGATAACAAAACGGTAATCGGCCGGTCATCCTGGCGTGCGGCCGCGAAGCGCGTGACATGGCTCGCATCGCGCCGCGCAACGAAAACCCGAGAACGCGGCATCGTTCGCGTAACGACTCTCAGCCCCCCCGATGAATCCGAACCCGCTTCAACGCGGCGGAACGAACAATTCGTCCGGCCGGATGCCCGCCCCCACAAGTGACCCTTCTAACATCATAGGATTGCATTTTCACATTCAATGTGATTTTATTATCACCTGTCGCAAGCCGCCGCCGACCACGCGCGCGGCGCCCCCATACCAAGGAAGAGACGCAGATGGAGACGATCGCCGTCATCGGCAGCAACATGGTCGACCTCGTGACCTATGTCACGCGCATGCCCGCCCGGGGCGAAACGCTCGAGGCGCCGAACTTCGAACTCGGCTGCGGCGGCAAGGGCGCGAACCAGGCCGTCGCGGCCGCGCGCCTCGGCGCGCGCGTCGTGATGGTCACGAAGGTCGGCGACGACGTGTTCGCCGACAACACGATCCGCAACTTCGAGCGCGAAGGCATCGACACCACGCACGTGCGCAAGGTCGCCGGCGTGCCCAGCGGCGTCGCGCCGATCTTCGTCGAGCCCGATTCGAGCAACAGCATCCTGATCGTCAAGGGCGCGAACCGCCATCTGCGACCGGCCGACATCGATGCGGCCGCGCCGATGCTCGCCGACTGCGCGCTGATCGTGCTGCAGCTCGAAATCGAGCTCGACACCGTCTATCACGCGATCGAATTCGGCGCACGGCACGGCATTCCCGTGTTGCTGAACCCGGCCCCGGCCGTCGCCGACCTCGATTTCGAGCGCATCCGTTCCGTCGAATTCTTCGTGCCGAACGAGACCGAGCTCGCGATCGTGTCGGGCATGCCGGTCGATTCGCGCGACAGCGCGACCCGTGCCGCCGAAGCGCTGGTCGCGCGCGGGCTCAAGCACGTGCTCGTCACGCTCGGCGACAAGGGTTCGCTGCTGGTATCGCGCGACGGTGCGCGTCACGTGCCGGGCGTGCCGGTCGACGCGCGCGATACGACGGGCGCCGGCGATGCGTATATCGGCTGCTTCGCGCGCTGCTATGCCGCGTCGCGCGACGCCGTCGACGCGATGCGTTACGCGTCCGCCTACGCCGCGCATTCGGTCACGGGCCTCGGCACGCAGAAGTCGTACGCCGACGCCGCGACGTTCGAGCGCTTCCTCCGCGACGCCGGCATCTGACCGGCGCCTTCATCGACGAGACATTGGGAAGGAGACACCCATGAGCCGAACCAGGATCGAACACACACCCGACGGCTATTATCTGAATCGCACGCCGCTCTTCGCGTTTACGCTGCTGTGCTGCCTGTTCGCGCTGTGGGGCACCGCCGCGAACCTGAACGACGTACTGATCGCGCAGTTCAAGAAATCGTTCTTCCTGTCCGATTTCGAATCGGCGTTCGTGCAGTCGGCGTTCTATCTCGGCTACTTCTTCCTCGCGATTCCGGCCGCGACCGTCGTGAAGAAGTTCAGCTACAAGACGACGATCCTCGTCGGCCTGCTGCTCTACACGACCGGCTGCCTGCTGTTCTTCCCGGCCGCGTCGATGGCGAAGTACGGGATGTTCCTCGTCGCGCTGTTCGTGATCGCCGCGGGCCTGTCGTTTCTCGAAACGGCGTCGAACTCGTATTCGACGCTGATGGGCCCGCGCGACACCAGCACGCGGCGACTGAACATCTCGCAGACGTTCTATCCGTTCGGCGCGATGGCCGGCGTCTACATGGGCAGCTTCCTGATCTTCAAGGAAGGCGACGCGTCGCACGCGCAGCTCGCGGCGATGTCGGCCGCCGAAGCCCACACGCACCAGCTCGCGATGATTCAGGCCACGCTCGAACCGTACAAGTGGCTGATCGTCGTGCTCGCCGCCGTGTTCGTCGTGTTCGCGCTCACGCCGTACCCGGCGTGCAAGGGCAACGGCGCGAGCACGGTCGCGCACCGGATCGACGCGCGCGGCACGCTCGCGCGCCTGTTCGGCAACCGGCGCTTCGTCGCGGGCGTGGTCGCGCAATTCCTGTACGTCGGCGCGCAGGTCGGCGTGTGGAGCTTCACGATCCGGCTCGCGATGCAGATCGGCGGCCTCACCGAGCGCGGCGCGTCGCGCTACCTGCTCGCGACCTTCTTCGCGTTCTTCGTCGGCAAACTGGTCGCGACGCTCGTGATGAAACGCGTCGGCCCGGCCAAGGTGCTGATCGTCTACGGCATCCTGTGCATCGCGCTGCTCGCGTACACGATCAGCGTGCACAACATCACGGCCGTGTATGCGGCCGTGTGCGTGAGCATCTTCCTCGGGCCGTGCTGGCCGACGATCTACGGACTGACGATCGACGGCCTCGGCAAGGACACCGAATACGGCGGCTCGATCCTCGTGATGAGCATCGTCGGCGGCGCGGTCGTGCCGCTGATCCAGGGGCTGATCTCCGATCACACGGGCGGCAACATGCAGCTCGCGTTCGTCGTGCCGCTCGCGTGCTTCGTCGTGATCGTTTACTACGGCTTCTACTGCCTGCGTCACCTGCCGGCGGCCACGCCCGACGCGGCGGCCGACGAGCACGCGTCCGCGCGCTACGCCGCGACGCGCCACACGTCGGGAGCCTGACCATGCGCGGCGAGATTGAACTGCGGCGCGACGATTTCCGCGAAGCACCGCGCACGCTGTACCGCACCGACGGCATCACCGTCACCGCGTTCGCGTATCCGTCCGGCGTCGAGGCGCTGAAGCTCGAGAACCGCCGCGGCCATCTCGTCGTGCTGCCGTATCTCGGCCAGATGATCTGGGCCGCCGAATTCGACGGTCGCGACCTGACGATGAAGCACATGTTCCGGCAGCCGAAGCGCGCGACGTCGATCGTCGATACCTACGGCTGCTTCATGTTCCACAGCGGGCTGCTGCGCAACGGCTGCCCGGGGCCGGACGACACGCATGCGCTGCACGGCGAGATGCCGTGCGCGCCGATGGATCGCGCGAGCCTGGTCGTCGGCACGGATGCGCGCGGCGCCACGGTCGAAGTGACAGGCGAATACGAGTACGTGCAGGGCTTCGGCAGCCACTACGTCGCGCGTCCGTCGGTGCGGCTGACGGAGCACGATGCGCGGATGACGATCGCGATGGACGTGACGAATCTCGGCGGCGCGCCGATGGACCTGATGTACATGGCCCACCTGAACTACGCGTACGTGCCGGGCGGCCGCTTCGTGCAATCGCTCCCGAGCGGCGGCCTGCGGCTGCGCGACAGCGTGCCCGCGCACGTGAAGCCGACCGCCGCGTGGCGCGACTACACGGCGACGCTCGCGCGCGAACCGGCGCGGCTCGCGACGCTCGATGCGCCCGCGCTGTACGACCCGGAGATCGTGTTCTTCATGAACGACGTGGAAACGGATGCCGACGGCGTCGCGCATTTCCGGCTCGCGCATCCGGACGGCGGCGCGTTCCATACCGCGTACCGCCCCGCGCAATTCCCGCACGCGACGCGCTGGATCCTGCACAACGCGGATCAGCAGGTCGCCGCGTTCGCGCTGCCGTCGACCTGCGAGCCGGAAGGTTACGAAGCCGAACGCCGCAAGGGCCACGTCGCGGCGCTGGCGCCGGGCGCGTCGCGCCGCTTCGAAGTGGTCACCGGCTACTTGAGCGCGGCGGAAGCGCGCGATGCTCGACGCGATGAATAGCGCGACGCTCGGCGCGCTGCACGCCCGCGCCGCATCAGGTCACGAGCGCGATCCCGTGCTCGCGGATCGCCGTTTCGTAGCGGCGGCTCAGTTGCCCGTCGGAGATCACGTAGTTGAAATCGGTCAGTTCGGCGAAATAGGCCGCGCGCACTTCGTCGAACTTCGTGTGATCGACCAGCAGGAAGCGGTTCTGCGCGCGCGCCATCACCTTCTTCTTCGCATCGACTTCGTGGAAGTTGAAGCACGTGACGCCGCAGCGATCGCTCACGCCGGCCGCCGAGATGAACGCCTTCGACACGCGCACCGAATCGAGGATGCCCGTTTCGGCGACCGATTCGAACACCATGTTCTGGCGGTGATACGCGCCGCCGCACAGGATCACGTTGCAATGCGGCTTTTGCTGCAGCTTCGCGAACACGTTCAGCGAATTGCAGACCGCCGTGAATTCGAGGTCGTCCGGAATGAAATCGACGACGAACGGCGTGGTCGACCCGCAGTCGACGAAGATCGTGTCGCCGGTCGTCACGAACTGCGCGGCCAGCTTGCCGATGCGGCGCTTTTCCTCGGTCTGCCGGTTGTTCTCGGCGCTGATCAGGTATTCGCCGATGTCGCTGCGCTGCGCGGCGAAATGGCGCGTCACGTAGCCGCCGATCAGGCTGAGGCCGTGCGGGTTGTCCGCGAGATCGCGGCGGATCGTCATTTCGGACACGCCGAACAGCTCGGCGACTTCCCGCAGATGAATCGCGTTCTGCCCTTGCAGCACGTTCATCAATGTCTTGATCCGTTCGCCCTTCTTTGTTTCCATGCCTGTATCCTGCGTGCCCGTCGCGTGAGTCGCTCGTCGTGCCGGGCGCGCAGGCCCGGCCGGAATGTCGTATTTGTAACAAACCGATGTGAAAACATCAACTTTCCGTGTGCCCTTTCCGCACACGATCCGTGGAGTCCTGACACATGCCGCTTTCCAACGCCCAACTCGCCCAAACCATCGATCACACGCTGCTCGCGCCCGACGCGAGCGACGCGCAGATCCGCGAACTCTGCCGCCAGGCGGCCGAGCATCGCTTTTACTCGGTCTGCGTGAATTCGGCGAACGTGCCGCTCGCCGCGCGCGAACTGGCCGATACCGGCGTGCTCGTCTGTGCCGTGGTCGGCTTTCCGCTCGGCGCGGGGCTGTCCGCTGCGAAGGCATTCGAAGCCACCGCCGCGATCGCGGCGGGCGCCGGCGAGATCGACATGGTGATCAACATCGGCGCGCTGAAGAGCGGCCGCGTCGACGACGTGAAGGCCGACATCGACGCCGTGCACCGCGCCTGCGGCACGGTGCCGCTCAAGGTGATCCTCGAAACGGGATTGTTGACCGACGACGAGAAGGTGCGCGTGTGCGAGATGTGCCGCGATCTCGGCGTCGCGTTCGTGAAGACGTCGACCGGGTTCGGCCATGGCGGCGCGACGCTCGCGGATGTCTCGCTGATGCGCCGCACGGTCGGGCCGACGCTCGGCGTGAAGGCGTCGGGCGGCGTGCGCGACCGCGCGGCCGCGCTCGCGATGCTCGAGGCCGGCGCGACCCGGCTCGGCACGAGTTCGGGGGTGGCGATCGTCACGGATCAGGGCGGCGGCGGGTCGGGGTACTGACGCGCGAACGGCCGGCTTTCGCGCACGTGCGTCACGCGTCGAGACCGGCCGTCGAAATACCTCGCGCGAGCCCGACCATGCCGCGTCGCCCGGCGAGTGCGCGCCCGCGCGGCCAGGTCGCCGGACACCCGCAGACGCCTCGTCGGCCGCTCCGCCGTCGGCAATCAACGTAAGATATCGAACAGAAGCGTCCCGCGCGAAAATACGAAAATCGAAAGAGAGGCCGTCTGCATCGCTTCGCGATCCGTGAACTCATCGTCAAGGCTCCAATGCAAGCCCATCTTCGGTCCCGGTTCCATCACGACGGCTTTGCGGTCATCAACGGGCTGATCGACACCTCGGAGATCGAAGACTTGCGCGAAATCGGCCATCGTCTGCTCGGCGGCCGCACGGGCTACGCCGAGGGCCTGATGTTCGATTTCTATCCCGAGTCGAACGGGCGCGATTTCGAACCTCAACTTCTCCAACTCCACTGGGCATCCTATTTCGAGCGTCGGCTATCGAGGCTCCGTATCCGCCGCGCCGCGTTCGATATCGCCAAGACGCTGCTAGGCCCGAACGTTCGTTTCGCCGGCGACAGTTTTTTCCTGAAGCAGGCGCATACGGACACCGTAACGCCCTGGCATCAGGACGACGCGTTTACCGACGCGCGCATCGACCATCGCGAAATCAACTTCTGGATTCCGTTGCAAGCCGTGTCGATCGACAACGGGTGCATGCAGTTCATCCCCGGATCGCATCGGTACGACGTCCTTCCGCATGCACCGCTCGGGGGCGACGTGACCGCCCATGGACTCGAGTGTGTCGGCGGATTCGATCCGGCGCGCGCCGTGGCGTGTCCGTTGATGCCGGGAGACTGCACCGTGCATGCGGGGCGCACGCTGCATGCCGCGGGGGCCAACTTCTCGGACCAGCCGCGGTACGCGTATGCGCTCAATTTCCGGTTGCCGCGACGGCGCTCGAGTATCGCGACGAACTTCCCCTGGCACGACACGTGGCGGCCCTCGCGCATCGAGCGCGCGCGGGTGTCCCGGAGTCTACGGGGGTGCTGGCCGTACCTTCGACGCGAGCTGTACACGTTCGACTTCCGCAATCCGTTCGAGTGGCAACTCGCGGGCGGCAGGATCGCGCGTTGGTTGAGCGTGTCGCGGCAACGGATGCACGAACCCGGGCCGGAATGAATCGTGGCGGGATCGCTGGAGCGCTGCCACATCTCCGGTACGTGCGGGTCGACGGCAATTTTTCCGTCGATTCCGGCGCGCCGACATCCGCATTCGATCCGAAACGCCGATTGCGATCGATCATCCGCACGCGTACGTCACGCGTGAAGACCGGCCGGCGGAATCCATCGCACGAGCAGCACCTTACGGCGGCGCCCGGCAACCGCACGCGGTTCGGCCAACGACGCTGCCCCCTCTTCCGCGCACGCGACAAGCCCGGCACAATGCCGCCCATGCGCTACGATAACGCCTTCGTTTACCCGTCCACCGGCCTCGCCGGCCGGATCGCCAACCGGATCGTCGCGAGCGGCTCGCTGCTGCGCGCACGCCGCACGCTGCTGTCGCGGCTACCGTTCCTGCAGCTCGCGAGCGACGTCGAACATGTCGTGTATTGCACGTGGGTCGTCGATGTCGCGGCCGTCGCACACCTCGTGCCGCGCGGCGTCACGCTCGCGAGCCGCGGCGGCCGCACGCTGTTTACAACACTCACCTACCGGCACCGGCACTTCGGTCCGCGGCTCGCCGGTCCGCTGCGGCGCGTCTTTCCGTCGCCGCTGCAGAGCAACTGGCGACTCTACGTCGACGCGCTGCCGGACGGCGCGCCGGCGGAGCGCACCGTGCTGTTCGTGAAGAACGTGTTCGACCACCCGCTCTATGCGCTCGGCAGCCGGCTTTTCAGCGACGCGCTGCCGTCGCATCTCGCGCGGCCCTTTACGCATACGGTACGCGACGGACGCTACGACACGCTGCTGGCGGGAAGCGGCGGCAGCGCGCCCGACTTCCGCTGCACGGCGCAAGCGTCGGACGATCGAACGCTGCCCGACGCGTTCGCGCCGTTCTTCAGGGACTGGCGCGATGCCGTCGCGTCCGTGTCGCTGCAGCACTCGGCGATCGCGCACGTCGCAGACTGCGACCGCCTTGCGTACGCGTCGATCGACCTGCCGATCGACGTCGACGCCGTCCGGCCGCTGAAGACGGTCGGCCCCGTGGGCGAGAGCGACTTCCTCGCACGCATCGGCGCCACCGGCGAGCCGATGTGCTTCGTCGTTCCCGACGTCGCGTTCCGCGTGCTCTCCGAGCGGTTGCTGTAGCGCGCGGATCGGCGCAGCGCTACCGCGCCGCAATCCCTGCGATAAAAGACACGCACGCGGCCGCCGACGCCATCGTGCGCACGTGATTCCACCTCGTCCAGTCGTGCAGGTAGCGCGCCCACAGCGCCGCGCCGTGCGTCGTGGCCGGATCGGCCGCGGCGAGCGCATCGTTGAGCGGCACGTTGACGGCCAGCGTCACCGCGAACATGCCGAACACGTACAGCACACCTGGCAAGCCCCGCGGTCCGGATCGGTCGCCGACTGCTTCCAGATTCATCACGGCGCCTCAAAAAGTGGGCATCGCGTACGCGACACGCACAGCTTGAGGTCAATCACGCCGATGCTGACGTTTGCGGTACTCGCACCGTAAGACCCGGGAGGTCGGCAAAATCCGCCACATTCAGCGTCATCAACGTATAGCCTCGCTCGATCGCCTGCGCGGCAATCCACAGGTCGTTGTAACGCGGACGTGGCGAGCGGCCGGCCTGCTTGACGGCGGCGGCAAGCACCCCGAACGCGGCTGCGGTATGACGCGTGACGTCGAGTACCGGCCGCCGCTCGAGCTGGCGCAGATACGCAGCTCGACGCGCGCGCTCCGCAGCGTCTGCGCAGGCCTGCACGCCGAACGCCAGTTCGCCCAGGGAGATGGTCGAGATAAACACCGGCGCATCACCGGCAGTGTCGATCACGGCGCGAGATTCGACCGTGCCGCCGGCGAGCCCGACCCACACGCAGCTATCGATGATCATGCCCATGGGTCACGCACCCCGTCTTCGAAGCCTTCGCGGCTGTCGCGCAGCCAGCGTGCCGCGTCCTCGGCGCCCAGGCTCACTGGCAAATCGGCGAGTGCTTCGGCAGCACGCATCATGGGCTCGGCGGGCACCAGACGGGCGATCACCGTCTGATTGCGTTCGACCACGATCGTTTCGCGACGCTGGGCGACCTGATCGAGGATCTGGCGGGTATGGCGAGCCAGTTCTGTGGCGGTGATGGTCGGCATGGCGGCCTCCTGTGCGTGGAATACGTATTATACGTAATCCACGCATCGACCGCCGTCATTTCGACAGATCGGCTCGCCGAAAAAGATGTCTTTGGCCCCATGGAAAATCAAGAACTTGGCCGCTCACAACAACGCTGAAGTCACGAACACGATCACGGTCAGGCGTTCCACACGCCGGTCGCGGCGGCCGCACGCGCATAGTCGGCGAAATCGCGCGCCGGGCGCCCGAGGGTGGCCTCGACGCCGTGCGTCACCGCGCTGTTGCGTCCGTCGAGCACCACGTCGAACAGGTCGTCGAGCAGCGCGACGATCGGCGCCGGTACGCCGGCCTCGCGCAGCCCCGCGACGAACGCGTCGTGCGCAATCTCGCGATAGGCGATCGGCCGCCCGGCAGCCCGTGCGATTTCGCCGACCGCTTCGGCGAACGTCAGTGCGCGCGGGCCCGTGACCTCGATCACACGGTCCGCGAACCGCGCATCGGTGAGCGCGGCCACGGCCACGTCCGCGATGTCGTCCGCATCGACGAACGGCTCGGGCACCGCGCCGGCCGGTAGCACGACTTCGCCGGCCAGCACGCCGTCGAGCAGATAGCCTTCGGAGAAGTTCTGGTTGAACCAGCTTGCACGCACGACACCCCAGCCTACGCCCGACGCCTGCAGCGCAGCCTCGGCGGCCTGCGCACGCGGCTCGCCGCGCCCGGACAGCAGCACCACGCGCTCGACGCCGCGCTCCCGCGCGAGCCGCGCGAATCCGGCGATCGCGTCCGCCGCACCGTCGACGGCCAGATCGGGCTGATAGGTCACGTAAGCGGCCGACACGCCATCGAGCGCGGCCGGCCAGGTGTCGGGCGCCGTCCAGTCGAAGCGCACCGCCGACGTGCGCGACACCGGTCGCGTCGCGAGGCCGCGCGTGCGCAGCCGGGCATCGACGCGGGCGCCCGTCTTGCCCGAACCGCCGACGATGAGAATGGGAAGTGCCGACATGTGCGTCTCCTTTTTGAAAAAAACACGAGAATGTCTCGCGTTTTAAAAACACGATAGACTCTCGCATTAATAACGTCAAGTTTTTCGGGAGGCGGCATGGGCCGGCAAAAATCGGGGCAGAGCGACGAGCCCGACACGGCGGCGGACGCGCCGGCGCGTGCGCGGCTGGTACCGACGCAGCAGCGCAGCCGCGAGCGGTTCGAGCGCATCCTCGCGTGCGCATCGGAAGTGATGATCGAGAAAGGTTGCGACGCGTTCCGGATGAGCGACATCGTCGAACGCACGGGCATTTCGTTCGGGTCGCTGTATCAGTACTTTCCGGACAAGGCGGCCGTGATCGGCACGCTCGCGGAGCGCTACAACGAGGTTGGCCACGACTGCGTGCGGCGCGATCTCGCCACGATGAAGACGCTCGACGACCTGCACGGCACGCTCGCACGCATCACGGACAGCTACTACCGGATGTTCGTCGACGAGCCGCTGATGCGCGACATCTGGCGCGCGACGCAGGCCGATCGCGCGCTGCAGGAACTGGATCGCGCGGACGGCGAATTCCTGGCCGGGCTGTTCGCGGATGCGCTGGCGGAAGTCGCGCCCGACACGACCCGCGCGCAACGCAGCGCATTCGCGGAACTGATGATGATCCAGATCGCGGCGGCCGTGCGCCATGCGATCACGTTGCCGCCGAAGGCGGCGCGGCAGCTTCTGTCGATGTTCAAGCGCGCGTTGCCGCGCGACCTGTCGATACTCGACGCGTAATCCCGCCGCGCGTGCCACACAATGCACACGGCCGCCCGAAGGCGGCCGCGCGAAGAGGCACCGATGCGCCGCTTACTTGCCGTAGTCGTACACCCCGCGTCCCGTCTTCCGCCCGAGGCGCCCCGCCGACACCATCTCGCGCAGCAGCGGGCACGCGCGATACTTCGGATCCCCGAAGTCCTTCAGGAACACGTCCATCACCGCGAGGCACACGTCGAGCCCGACGAGGTCGGCCAGCGCGAGCGGCCCGATCGGGTGGTTCGCGCCGAGCTTCATCCCCGCGTCGATCTCCTCGGCCGACGCGATACCTTCGGCCAGCACGAAGAACGCTTCGTTGATCATCGGCACCAGGATCCGGTTCACGACGAAGCCCGGCGAATTGCGCACGCCGATCGGCGATTTGTCGAAACGCTCGGTCAGCGCGCGCACGGCCGACGCGGTCGCGTCGCTCGTCTGCAGCCCGCGGATGATCTCGACGAGCGGCATCAGCGGCACCGGGTTGAAGAAATGCATGCCGAGGAAACGCGACGGATCGGCAAGCGGCGCCGCGAGCGCGGTGATCGAGATCGACGACGTATTGGTCGCGATGATCGCGTCGGGCCGCGCGACCGACTCGATCTGCTTCAGGATGCGGCCCTTCAACTCGACGTTCTCGGTCGCCGCTTCGATCACGATGTCGACCGCCGCGAGCTTCGCGTAGTCGGTCGACGTCGCGATGCGCGCGAGCGCCGCATCGCGCGCGGCCGCGTCGAGCTTGTCCTTCGACACGAGCCGCTCGAGGCTGCCCTTCAGCGTCGCGAGGCCCTTGTCGAGCGCGGCGTCGCTGACGTCGATCATCACGACGTTCAGTCCGGCAACGGCCGCGGTTTGCGCAATGCCGTTGCCCATGGTTCCGGCGCCTACGACGCCGACGGTTTCGATGGTCATGACGATTCCTGTGTATTCGGATGCCGAGCGGTCGATTATCAGATGTTCTCGAAGATCGCGGCAATCCCCTGGCCGCCGCCGATGCACATCGTCACGAGCGCGTAACGGCCGCCGATACGCTTCAGTTCGTACAGCGCCTTCACCGTGATCAGCGCGCCGGTCGCGCCGATCGGGTGACCGAGCGAGATGCCCGAGCCGTTCGGGTTGACCTTCGCGGGATCGAGGCCGAGTTCCTGCGTGACCGCGCAGGCCTGCGCGGCGAACGCCTCGTTGGCTTCGATCACGTCGAGATCGGCGATCTTCAGGCCCGCGCGTTCGAGCGCCTTCTGCGTGGCCGGCACCGGACCGATGCCCATGTACGCAGGATCGACGCCCGCGTGCGCATACGCGACGAGGCGGGCGAGCGGCTTCACGCCCTGCGCGCGCGCAGCGTCCGCGCTCATCATCAGCACGGCAGCGGCCGCGTCGTTGATGCCCGACGCGTTGCCGGCGGTCACGGTGCCGTTTTCCTTCGCGAACACCGGCTTGAGCTTCGTGAAATCGTCCGCGCTCGCGTCGTGCCGCACGTGCTCGTCGGTGTCGAACGCGACTTCGCCCTTCTTCGTGCGGATCGAGATCGGCAGGATCTGATCCTTGAAGCGCCCTTCCGCGATCGCGCGCGCCGCGCGACGATGCGATTCGAGCGCCAGCGCATCCTGCGCGTCACGCGAGATGTCGTACTTGCGGGCGACGTTCTCGGCCGTCACGCCCATGTGGATCGTCTGGAACGGGTCGTGCAGCGCGCCGAGCATCATGTCGACGAGCTTCGCATCGCCCATGCGCTGGCCGAAGCGCGCGGCCGGCACGGTGTACGGCGCACGGCTCATGCTCTCCGAACCGCCGCCGATCGCGACGTCGGCGTCGCCGAGCATGATCGTCTGCGCGGCCGACACGATCGCCTGCAGGCCCGAGCCGCACAGGCGGTTCACGGTGAGCGCCGGCGTGTGCTGCGCGACGCCGCCGTTGATCGCCGCGACGCGCGCGAGATACATGTCCTTCGGCTCGGTGTTCACGACGTGGCCGAACACGACATGGCCGACCGAATCGCCCGGCACGTTCGCGCGCGCCAGCACTTCGGCGACCACCTTCGCGCCGAGATCGGTCGGCGAGAAATCCTTCAGGCTCCCGCCGAAATCGCCGATCGCGGTACGGACACCGCTCACCACCACGACTTCCTTCGCTGCATTGCTCATCGTCTCACTCCGGTTCGTTCACGCCCACGGGGCGCGGGGATGCGTTGCGTTACATGTTCGGATAATTCGGCCCGCCGCCGCCTTCGGGCGTGACCCACACGATGTTCTGCGCCGGGTCCTTGATGTCGCAGGTCTTGCAGTGCACGCAGTTCTGCGCGTTGATCACGAGCCGCTCGCTGCCGTCGTCGTTCTTCACGAACTCGTACACCGCCGCCGGGCAGAACCGCGCCTCCGGCCCCGCGTACGTGCGCAGGTTCACGTTCACCGGCACGCTCGCGTCCTTCAGCGTCAGGTGCGCCGGCTGGTTCTCCTCGTGGTTCGTGTTCGAGATGAACACCGACGAGAGGCGATCGAACGTCAGCTTGCCGTCCGGCTTCGGATACGCGATCGGCTCGCACTGCGACGCCGGCTTCAGCATCTCGTGGTCCGCATGCTGGTGATGCAGCGTCCACGGCACGTTGCCGCCCATCACCTTCTGCTCGATGCCGACCATCAGCGTGCCGAGGTACAGGCCCTTGGCCATCCACTGCTTGAAGTTGCGCGCGCGGTACAGCTCCGTGTACAGCCACGATTGCTTGAACGCGTCCGGGTACGCGTTGAGTTCGTCCGACTGCCGGCCTGCCTGCACCGCGTCGAATGCGGCGTCGGCTGCGAGCATGCCCGTTTTGATCGCCGCGTGGCTGCCCTTAATCCGCGACGCGTTCAGGAAGCCCGCGTCGTCGCCGATCAGCGCGCCGCCCGGGAACACCGTCTTCGGCAACGACAGCAGACCGCCGGCCGTGATCGCGCGCGCGCCGTACGACACGCGCTTGCCGCCTTCGAGGAATGCGCGGATCGACGGATGCGTCTTGTAGCGCTGGAATTCCTCGAACGGCGACAGGTACGGGTTCGTGTAGCCCAGGCCCACCACGAAGCCGACCACGACCTGGTTGTTGTCCATGTGATACAGGAACGAGCCGCCGTACGTATCCGACTTCAGCGGCCAGCCGGCCGTGTGGATCACGAGGCCCGGCTTGTGCTTGGCCGGATCGATTTCCCACAGCTCCTTGATGCCGATCCCGTACGCCTGCGGATCGGCGTTCGCGTCGAGCTTGAATTTCGTGATCAGCTGGCGGCCGAGATGCCCGCGGCAGCCTTCGGCGAACAGCGTGTACTTCGCGTGCAGCTCCATGCCGAGCTGGAAGTTCTCGGTCGGCTCGCCGTCCTTGCCCACGCCCATGTTGCCGGTCGCGACGCCTTTGACCGAGCCGTCGTCGTTGTAGAGAATCTCGGCAGCAGGGAAGCCCGGGAAGATCTCGACGCCGAGCGCCTCGGCCTGCTGGCCGAGCCAGCGCGTGACGTTGCCCAGCGAAATCACGTAGTTGCCGTGGTTCTTGAAGTTGTCCGGCAGCGCCCAGTTCGGCGTGGTCACTGCGCTTTTCTCGGACAGGAACAGGAAGCGGTCTTCCGTGACCTCGACATCGAGCGGTGCGCCGCGCGCCTTCCAGTCGGGAAACAGCTCGGTGATCGCGCGCGGGTCCATCACTGCGCCCGACAGGATGTGCGCGCCGATCTCGGAACCCTTCTCGAGCACGCACACGCCGATCTCGGTGCCTTTCTCGGCGGCCAGCTGCTTGAGCCGGATCGCCGCCGACAGCCCGGCGGGGCCGCCGCCGACGATCACGACGTCGTATTCCATCGATTCGCGCGGGCCGTATTGCGCGAGCAAGTCCTGTGTGGTCAAAATCCTGTCTCCTCCTGCTGCATCCCGACCGTCAGCCGGTCAGAACTGGTCTTCCGTCAACGCGAGCACGCTCTCGTTGCCCTTCGCGCCGACGATCGACGCTTCGAGCGCGCCCGCCTGCACCAGCACGTGCTCCGCATAGCATTGTGCGATCGCGATCTTCGCGTCGAAGAACGCGACGTCGTTCGCGCGGTTCGCGTGCGCGGCCACCAGCGCGCGCGCCATCTGCCACCCGCACAGCACGACGCCCGCCAGCTTCAGGTACGGGACGCTGCCCGCGAACACCGCGTTCGGGTCCTGCTTCGTGTTCGCCAGCACGTAGTCGACCACCGCCGACAACGCGCGCGCCCCCTTCTCCAGTTGCGCCTTCATCGAAGCGGCCGCCGCACCGTCGATCTTGCCGAGCGCCGCGACCGTGTCGCCGATCTCCGCAATCAGCGCCTTCGCCACCGCGCCGCCGTCGCGCATCGTCTTGCGGCCGACCAGGTCGTTCGCCTGAATCGCGGTCGTCCCTTCGTAGATCGCCAGGATCCGCGCGTCGCGGTAGTACTGCGCCGCGCCCGTCTCCTCGATGAAACCCATCCCGCCGTGCACCTGCACGCCCAGGCTCGCGACGTCGTTCACCATCTCCGTGCTCCAGCCCTTCACCACCGGCACCAGGTATTCGTAGATGGCCTGATGACGCGCGCGCGTCGCCTCGTCCGGATGGCGATGGGCGATGTCGCTGTGCGCGGCAGCCACATACGCGAGCGCCCGCGCGCCTTCGGTCAGCGCACGCATCGTGCCCAACATCCGGCGCACGTCCGGGTGATGGATGATCGTCACCGACTGCTTGGCCGAGCCGTCCACCGGACGGCTCTGCACGCGTTCCTTCGCGAATTCGGCCGCCTTCCGGTACGCGCGGTCGGCCACGCCGATCCCTTGCATCCCGACGCCGAAGCGCGCCGCGTTCATCATGATGAACATGTATTCGAGGCCGCGGTTCTCCTCGCCCACGAGATAGCCGATCGCACCGCCGTGATCGCCGTATTGCAGCACCGCCGTCGGGCTCGCCTTGATCCCGAGCTTGTGTTCGATCGACACGCAGTGCACGTCGTTGCGCGCGCCGAGCGAGCCGTCGTCGTTGACCAGGAACTTCGGCACGATGAACAGCGAGATGCCCTTCACGCCTTCCGGCGCGTTCGGCGTGCGCGCCAGCACCAGGTGGACGATGTTGTCCGCCATGTCGTGCTCGCCCCACGTGATGAAGATCTTCGTGCCGAACACCTTGTACGTGCCGTCGCCCTGCGGCTCGGCGCGCGAGCGCACCAGCGCGAGATCCGAGCCGGCTTGCGGCTCGGTCAGGTTCATCGTGCCGGTCCATTCGCCCGAGATCAGCTTCGGCACGTAGCGCTGCTTCTGCTCGTCGGTGCCGGCCGTCAGCAGCGCCTCGATCGCGCCGTCGGTGAGCAGCGGGCACAGCGCGAACGACAGGTTCGACGCGTTCAGCATCTCGATGCACGGCGTCGCGATCAGCTTCGGCAGCCCCTGGCCGCCGTATTCGGCCGGATGCTGCAGCCCCTGCCAGCCGCCTTCGACGAACTGACGGAACGCTTCGCCGAAGCCCGGCGTCGCGGTCACGACGCCGTCCTTCCAGCTGCTGGGGTTGCGGTCGCCTTCGACGTTCAGCGGCGCCAGCACCTCGCCGCAGAATTTCGCGGACTCGTCCAGCACGGCCTGCGCCGTGTCGTAACCCGCATCCTCGAAGCCCGGCAACTGCGCAATGGCGTCGATACCCGCGAGTTCCTTCAGCACGAACAGCATGTCCTTGACGGGGGCGTTATAGCTCATGGTCGATGTTCCAATCAGGCGGTGAATAGGGGGCGCCACGGGGTCCGATACGGCAAAACCGGCCAAGCCGGGCGACGCGATGGGCCATCCTAACGCCGGGCATCCGGATGCCCATTGTCATATCCGGCCCACATGGTGACAAAACCGGCCACGTCGCGTGCCGGCGGACACCACCTCCCCGGCGGCGAACGCCCGCCGGACGGGCGTCGGCGCCCGGTTCGTCGGTATCGGCAATCGCGGTGATGCGCGCCAACAGGAAACGACCGGCGGCACGCGCGCCTGCCCGGCTCGCGCGACGAAGGAAGCCGGTTATGGGAGTGTCCGCTCAAAAACCGGCCGTGAAAACCACAAAAGGAGCCGGTTATGGGATTGAATCCGTGCACGCGCGAATCCGCGACGCTCAACCCCGCGCCCGCATCACGCCCGGCGCCGATACGTCCCCGGCGTACTGCCGGTCCAGTGCCGGAACGCGCGATGAAACGCGCTCGGGTCGTCGAAGCCGATATCCGCGCCGATCGCGGCGATCGTGTCGGGCGTATCGGTCAGCCGCTGGATCGCGATATCGCGCCGCAGTTCGTCCTTCAGCACCTGGAACGTCGTCCCTTCGGCGGCCAGATGGCGGCTCAGCGTCCGCACCGAACAATGCAGGTGCTCGGCCGCCTGGTCGATCACGGGCAGATCCGGCAGCGCCGCCGACAGGTACTGCCGCACCCGATGGCACACGAGCTGTTCGCTGAACGATTCGAAGATCCAGTCGCCGGGCGCGCGCGCGAGGAATTTGCGCAGGTTGCGCTTGCTCTGCCGGATCGGCGCGTCGAGGTAATCGGCGCTGAAGCGCATCAGCGTGCGCTCGCGGTCGAACTGCACCGCGCCGGTGAAGAAGTACAGGTGATCGACCGCGTGGCGGGGCCGCGGGCACGCGAACTCGATCTGCAGCAGCGGAATTTTCTGCCCGATCAGCCAGGAGCATACGCCGTGCACGAGCTTGAGCATCAGCTCCTGGCCGAGCGCGCCGATCGGCCCGATGGCCTCGTTCGGGCGCAGCAGCACCTGCGCGACGAGATCGTCGCGCTTCGATTCGACGAAGAAGTCGTCGAGCAAGATATGGAAGAATTGCCCGAAACGATGCAGCGCCGTTTCGAGGTTGCGCGCATCGAGCAGGCTCAGGCACAGATACTTCAGCGTGCCGCCGCGCAGCGGGCGCGAGAAGATGCCGGGCATCTCGTCGTCGAGATCGATCGCGAGCGTGCGGTACAGCGTCGAGAACTGTTCCTCCGTCACGCGCGCGTGCAGCTCGCCGAGCAGCTCGATCGGAATGCCGGCGCCGCGCAGGTAGCGTTCGACCACGTCGCGCTGCACGCCCGCGCTCGCGAGAAAGCCGTTGACGAGCGAGATCGGCACCGTCGCGCTCGGCGACGGCAGCGCACGCCCGGGCCGGGCGGAAAGTGGATCTGAGCCGGTCATCGCGTCCCCGTCGATCGAACCGAGCGCATTGTACTTGAGCGGCCCGCGCGCCGCCTTCGTGGCTTTCCGCGCACCGGGCCGCGCAGCCGCGGCCGCGCGACGCGTCGCCCTCATCAGTCGGTGCGGCTGAGTTCGCGGCGCAGGATCTTGCCGACCGTCGACTTCGGCAACCGGTCGACGAATCGAACCCACTTCGGCACCTTGTACGCGGCCAGGCTCGCGCGGCAATGGGTAACGATCTGCGCTTCCGTCACGTCGGCGTCCGGCGCCAGCACCACGAACAGTTTGACGGCCTCGCCCGTGCGCGGGTCCGGCACGCCGATGCACGCGCATTCGGCCACGCCCGGCAGCGCGGTCGCCACCGCTTCCACCTCGTTCGGATACACGTTGAAGCCCGACACGATGATCATGTCCTTCTTGCGGTCGACGATCCGCAGGAAGCCGGCCGCGTCGAACACGCCGACGTCGCCGGTGCGGAAATAGCCGTCCGCCGTGAACGCGGCCGCATTCGCGTCCGGCTTCTGCCAGTAGCCGCTCATCACTTGCGGCCCCTTCACGCAGATCTCGCCCGCTTCGCCGATCGCCACCTCGCGATCCTGCTCGTCGAGCAGCTTCACGTCGGTCGACGGCAGCGGCAGGCCCGTGGTGCCCGTGAACCGGTCGATCGATTGCGGGTTGAACGACACGACCGGCGACGTTTCCGACAGCCCGTAGCCCTCGCGGATGAAATTGCCCGTCACCGCCTTCCAGCGCGACGAGATCACGTCGATCACCGCCGCGCCGCCGCCGGCCGACAGCTTCAGCCGCGACCAGTCGACCTCCTTCAGGCGCGGATGGCCGGCAAGCCCCGCGTACATTGTGTTCACGCCGACGAACACCGTCGGCCGCGCGGCCTTCAGCACGTCGACGAACCCGTCCATGTCGCGCGGATTCGCGACGAGCCAGTTCTGCGCGCCGATCGCGAAGTAGGACAGGAAGTTCACCGTCAGCGCGAAGATGTGATACAGCGGGATCGCGGTGACGACGACCTCTTCGCCCGGCTGGCGCGCATCCGGCACGATCGCCGCGAACTGCGCGATGTTCGCGACGAGGTTGCGATGCGACAGCGCCGCGCCCTTCGACAGGCCGGTCGTGCCACCCGTGTATTGCAGCAGCAACAGGTCCGCGCCGCTCAGCGCAACCGGCTCGCACGCGAGCGATTCGCCGGCGGCGATGGCTTGCGCGAGCGCGGTCGAACCGGGCGGCAGTGCGTCGCACGTGCCGGCCGGCGCATCGACGACGCCGAGATCCTCGCGCCCCACGCTCAGCACGGTGCGCACGCGCGTGCCGCCGACCACCTCCGCGAACGTGCCCATCGACCCGCCGCAGACGACCGCCGCCTCGACTCCCGCGTCGTTGAGCTGATGCTCGAGCTCGCGCGCGGTGTAGTGCGGATTCACGTTGACCTGGATCGCGCCGATCTTCGCGACGGCGACGAACACGACCGGAAACGCCAGCACGTTGGGCAGCATCACGGCGACGCGATCGCCCTTGCGCACGCCGACGACCTGCTGCAGATACGCGGCCAGCGCGGTCGACAGGCGGTCGACGTCGGCATAGGTGAGCGTGCGGCCGAACGCATGGAACGCCGGACGCTCGGCGAAGCGGCGCATCGCGTCGTCCAGCAGCGCGCTGACGGAAGGATGGCGATCGGCGTCGATCTCGGCGGGGATCGAGCCGTACGACCCGGTCCAGTGTCTGTTCGTCATGTCTCGCTCCTCGGGGGACGGCACGCCGGCATGCGCGCCGTTCGCACGGCGGCCTGCACGCCGGAAGGACGCGGGCCGCCGCCTGAGCGGCGACTATCGCCCGCGCGACGCGCTTTGCAAATGATCCGGCCGGCCGAAAACATGATCGAAACGGACACGCGCATGCAGGTGCCCACGTCGCTTCGCACGGCGAACGCCCGTCCGGTCGGGCCGTCCCGTCGGCACGTCAGGGTGAACCCTGTGGCGAACGGAATCGTTCCCGCGCAGAATGGCAAGCCGTCAACGATATCGATTCGGACGCAGGATCCCCATGTCGCGCAGTGCGCTGTTGAAACCGACGGACGCCCGTCCCCCCCGGCTGCCCGACGCCGAAGCCGCCCACGCGTTGCGCGAGCAGCGCTTCACGCCGGCCAAGCTGGCCGTGCTGGTCGACGTGGCCGCGCAAGCCGGCCTCGACCCGGCGACGGTGCTCGCCGGCACCGGCCTCGCGCCGGCCGATGTCGCGGACCCGTTCACGCTCACGTCGCCGCTGCAGTTCCTCACGGCCGCGCGCAACGCGGTCGGCCGGTACGACGGCACCGACCTCGGCGTGCGCGTCGGCCGCCTGCTGCACGCATCGAGCTACGGCATGTACGGCTACGCGATGCTGTGCTCGGAATCGCTCGCGCGCGCGTTCGATGCGGCCGTCAAATATCATCGGCTCGCGAACGGGATGCTGCCGATCCGCTGGGTCGAACACGGCGACACCGCGTCGTGGCTGTTTCCGGACCGCCACGAAGTCGCGCTGCCCGATCTCGACGAGCCGCTGTACCGTTTCCTGATCGACATGCAGTTCGCGCTGCACGTGACGATCATCAAGGACGTGATGGGCGGATGGTGCGTGCCCGCGCGCGCGCAGTTCGCGCAGCCGCGGCCGCCGCATGGGGCGCTGCTGGCCGACGCGCTCGAATGCCCGATCGCGTTCGACCAGCCGCATCACGTGCTCAGCTATCCGGCGGCCTGGCTCACGCGCGCGCCGCAGCTCGCGAATCCGATCACCGCCGCGCAGGTGTCGTCGCACTGCGCGCAGTTGCTCGACGAATTGCGCAGCCGATCGGGTATCACGCGACGCGTATACGAGGAGCTCACCCGCACGCCGGGACAATTCCCGGACATCGACGCGATCGCCGAAAGCCTGTGCATGACCTCACGCACGTTGCGCCGCAAGCTCGAAGCCGAAGGCACGTCGTACAGCGAACTGCTGACGAGCGTGCGCAAGGCGCTCGCGATCGACTACCTCGGCACGACCACGCTCAGCACCGAGGACATCGCGCTGACGCTCGGCTTCAGCGATGCCGTGGGATTCCGCCACGCGTTCAAGCGCTGGACCGGCACGACGCCGAGCGACGTGCGGCGCAAGCGCGGCCGATGACGCCGCCGATCGCGGTCAGCGTGCGTCGCCCGCCGCCGGCGACGCCACCGCCAGCGCAAACTCGAACACCGCGCCGCGCCCGGGCCGGTCGACGAGCCGGATGCCGCTGCCGTTGAGCGCCAGCATCCGGTGCACGATCAACAGGCCGAGCCCGCCGCTCGTCGCCGTGCCGACGCTCATCGGCCGCTGCGGCCGCTGGAACAACCCTTCGCGCCGCGCCGCCGGAATCCCTTCGCCGGTATCCGACACGGTCACGACCACGCAGTCGCCCTGCGGTTCCAGCGCGATTTCGACCTCGCCGTGCGAAGGCGTGTGCCGCAGCGCGTTGTCGAGCAGGTTGGTCAGCACGCGCTCGATCATCCCGAGATCGGCCGACACGGCCGGCACGCGCGGCGGAATCCGCGCATGCAACGCGACGCCGCGCGACTGCGCGGCCAGCTCGAATTTCTGGAACACGTCCTGCACGAGATCGACGAGCGAGAACGGCTCGCGCTCGGCCTGCACGCCGCCCGATTCGAGCCGCGCGAGTTCGAACAGCGCCTGCGCGAGCCGCCCGACCTTCGCGCTCTGCGCGAGCGCGATCGACAGGTAGCGCCGCCGCTCGGGCTCGGCCAGCGTGTCGGCCTTCAGCGACAGCGTCTCCAGATAACCGTGCAGCGACGTGAGCGGCGTGCGCAGGTCGTGCGAGATGTTCGTGATCAGTTCGCGCCGCTGCTGGTCCTGGCGCGTCAACGCGCGCCACTGCTCGCCGATCCGGTCGGCCATCTGCGCGAACGCGGATTCGAGCACCGCGATGTCGTCGCCGCGGCGGCCCGGCGGCAAGCGCAGCACCGGCGGCGGCGCGTCGAGCGCGCCGGGCGCGGCGTTCGCGTCGAAGTCGCGCATCGCGGCCGTCAGCCGGCGCAGCGGGCGCGTGATGAAGCCGAATGCGACGAGGCCCGCCAGCAACCCGAGCAGCGCGACGATCGCCATCGACCACAGCGTCGTGCGCAGCACGTTGCCGGCATCGACGCGAGCGGCGAGCCGGTCATGTGCCTCGCCGAGCAGCACCACGTAGATGTAGCCCGACGGCGGCTGCCCCGCGCGCTGCAGCGGCGCGGCGCTGAACACCTTGCGCGCGTCCGGGCTGCGCGGATCGTCGCCGAGAATCGGCAGCGGCTGGCCCGCGATGAAGCGCTGCACGGGCGCGAGATCGACGCGGTCGCGCTTCACGTGGCCCGGTGGCGCATCGTCGCCCTTGATGCGCCCGGCGTTGTCGAGCAGGTACACCTCGACGCTCGGGTTCACGCCCATCAATTGCCCGAACAGCGTGCGCACGGCGTCGGGACGCAGCCCGTTCGCGTCCATCAGCGGCGCGCTGCCGGCGATGTTGGCGGCCAGGTCGCGCGACAGCGCCTGCACGACTTCCTTCTCGCGCATGTCGTTCGCGCGGATCTGCAGCCATGCCGACGCGCCCGAGCACGCGAGCAGCAGGATCGAGAACACGAGCGACAGCCGCCGCGTGAGCGTGAGCTTCATCATGCGTCCGGCGCGGCGAGCTTGTAGCCGCGTCCCCACACGGTGAGGATCCGCACGGGCTCGGCCGGATCGGCCTCGATCTTCGCGCGCAGCCGGTTGATGTGGGTGTTGACCGTGTGTTCGTAGCCTTCGTGCCGGTAGCCCCACACGGCGTTCAGCAGGTCCATCCGCGAAAACACCTTGCCCGGATGCCGCGCGAAGAAATACAGCAGATCGAATTCGCGCGGCGTGAGATCGATGCGTACGCCGTCGACGCTCGCCTCGCGCGCGATCGGATCGATCGCCAGCCCCGCGACGTCGAGCGTGCCCGCGTCGATCCGCGAATCGCGCGCGAGCGCATCGACGCGCCGCAGGAGGGCCTTCACGCGTGCGACGAGTTCGAGCACCGAGAACGGCTTCGCGAGGTAGTCGTCGGCGCCGAGTTCGAGGCCGAGGATCCGGTGCACCTCGCTCGACCGGGCGCTCGTGATGATGATCGGCGTGTAGCGCGTCATCGCCCGCGCGCGCCGGCAGATTTCGAGGCCGTCGACGCCGGGCAGCATCAGATCGAGGATCAGCGCGTCCCAGCCGCCCTGTTCGAGCAGGCGCAACCCTTCGGCGCCGTCCGCGCTGTGCACGACCTCGTAACGCTCGTCGCGCAGATGCAGGCTCAGCACGTCGGCGATGTCGGCGTCGTCCTCGACGATCAGGATGCGTTTCGGGTTGTCCATGGCGGTGGGCGGCGGTACGTCGGAGCGGAGCTCGGTCACGGTTGTCGGGCGGCGATCACGGCCGGCGCGAAGCGCGGCGGAAGGCCGCGTTGCCGTCATTGTGCAAAATTTCGGGGCGGCCAGGGATCACATTTCGTTTATGTTTGCGCCGCGCGTGCGCCGTCGGCCCACGCCGTCACGGGCGGGCGCGGCAATCTGGCCCTTGAAACGCGATGTCGGGCACGCCAGGCAACACGCTCGATCGACAGCGAAAGGTTCGCCGGCCGGCGTTTGGCAAGCGCGGAGGGCCGCGAAGGGTTTCAGTACGGAATCCGTGCGGCTCGCTTAGGCGCTCCCGTCATTGCAACGGGTATCTCGCGGGCGATTCGACGCACAACGTGTCCGTAGCACCGAATCGGTCGGATCGGCGTGTCGTGGGGTGGCAACCGAACCAGGCGATATGGATGAGGTTGAACGAACGCGCGCCACGCCGTCGAGCGCAATAACGGACGAAAAATGTGTCTGGCAGCCTCGGGTACCGGCGTCGCCCCTTCGTCAACCACTCGATTCCGGCGGCACGATCCGGGCATCGGCCGCCCGCGACTCGCCTCTGCGTTCCGCATCGCGCATGCGCTCCGTGAGTTCACGTAATCGCTCGGCAGGAATTTCGTCGTGTTCCATCCCTTCGCGGCCGTCACCCCCGGCGCTACGCCAGAACTTCGCGCGACGCGGCCCGGTCGACGAAATGTCGGACGCAATCCCATCGACGATCGACTTCAAATTCGATGTCGAAGGAGGTGCGTTGTCGACTCCCTCCGTTTGCATCCGCGCGATCCACTCGATCGTCATCGCATCGTTCCTGCTCACGCCTGCCATGCGGAAAATGCAGGGCTCACTTTGCGAGCGATCGGCTCGGAGCAGCACCGTGCGCAGGAATCCCTTCGCGAATCCGATGCTGCTGAATTGCCAGTCGGCATCGCGCTCGACAAGGGCATCGTTGACGGTCTGCTGCATCGAAACGTGATCGGTATATCCCGCATAGCCTTTCGGCTCGCCGGGAAAGTACTGAAAATCCAGCGATGGCGATGCGTCCGGTCGCGGTATGCGTGCTGCCGCCTGCTTTTGCCTGCTGCGCCGGCTGTCGTTCACTGCCGCCACGAACGCAATCAGACCGGCGCACGCGCCGATCAGGACGGCAAGGACCGTCTGCTTCATCGTTTGCTCTCGACGCGCGCCGCGGCCGGATCGCTTTCCTTTTTGAGCGAGCGTGCGTAGGCGTCGTCTGCGCCGACGTTCAGCGCCATGGCTGCATCGAAAAGCGCCGTGACGGCAGCTTCATCGTCGCCCGACGCACAAATTTTCTCGGCTTTCGCGATATACCGCTGCTGATCGTCATAGACGGGCTGATCGATGGTTTTGTCCGCAAGCGCGCCGTTCACCTGCGTCCTGTACAGCGCGAGACTTGCCGCGCATTTCGATCCGGCCGGCTTGCAGGCAAGCATGGCCAGACATAGCAGGAGCGCGCAACAAAGCTTCATCGATCGAGGCCTCTCTCAATACCGCAAGAACGTCCACCGCTTCACGAACGGCTACAACGACTGGTCGTCGATCGCCACGAGCTGCCAGCACGATCCCGACCGCTGGAAGCGATAGCGAATCTTGTGGTCGTTGTCCGATCCGGCATATTCGACATGGCCGGTCGTCTTGTCGTCCTGAGTGACGCGAACGACCTTTCCTTCCCGCCTGGCACGCTCGATATCCATCATCAGCGGGTAGGACGCCTTTTGCTCGGTGACGTGTCGGGTCACCGGTTTGGGCTCCGGCCGGGCGGCGGCATCGATATCGGTGACGGCGAGAGGCCAGCGGGTAAACCGCGCCTGGATCGAAATCCTGCCGGAAAACGCCTTGACGAAAGCGCCGAGTTCGCTGGCGGGACAGACCGACGGGTCGAGCAACGGCGCCTTGTCCGACGCCGCTCGGCCCGGCTCCGCGTAGGCCGGCCCGCTGAGCCGCGTGACCGCCAGCACCTTTTCGACAATGCGGCTGTTTCCCTTCATGTAGGTCGTCGCCGAGATGTCACACACCGCGTTCTGCCCGCATTCCTTTTGCGCCCTGGACTCGGCTGCGGAGTCCGCTTCGAAGAAACACGTCGGCTTGCCGTCCTTCTCCGTCGAAGAGCCGGCCATGCCGGAGCCGGAGCTGAACGTGCCGCTGCAAACGAAGAATGTCGGGGGAGAGGGAGCGGTCGCGGAGCGGGCCGATGACTGGTCGGCCATCGCCTCGCCCGCTACCGCGACGAGCGTCACGGCCGACCAGCCCATTAACAGTTGGATGCGAGACATAAGCGGCCGCCTCATTTTGAAATTTCATTCGACCATGAATTTGCGGTCAATCCTATCGTGAATGCATCATCTTCGATTGTTAAGAACTGCAAAATCAACCGGAAATTTTCCACAATAAACTTCGATGCCGCGAAGTGATATAACGCAACGAGTCTTCAAGGACATTGCGCAGAGGAAGCATCGACAATGAAAACGAATGGACTCCTTTCTATTGCGGCGGTTGCGCTCGCCGGGCTCTCGTTGCCGACGCAGGCGTTCGCGCAGACCTATCCGTGCGGGGGGCCCGGTCCCGGCGAGCGGGTCGTGGGCATGACGCAAGGCGGTCCCGGCGTCGCGCCGAGCCCGCTATGCGCTCCCGACGATAGCGATTCGGCGCCCTCCCGCTCTTCCGGCAGGAAGGAGCCCGAACACGGTGACGGGTGGCTTCGCTACGAAGCCGAAACGCCGTCGAACACACGATATACCGCCGTTGCCTGGCATCAAGATGCCGCCGACATCTGGGTCGTCGGCAATTTTGTCTATCGCAACGACGCCGCGCTCGCGGCAGTAGCCGCCTGCAACGCCGTGATGGGAAAGGGCTGCGAACTCGCCGGCACATGGTGGAATTCCTCGGTCACGATCGTCCGTGACCGGTATGGTTCTTTTGCCATGGGTTGGGACGGCAACGGCGGTGCTCAAAGCAAACAGACGATGGCCGACTGCTCGGCACACCAGCTCTTGCCATGCGAGGTATTTGCCACGATCGCCCTGGGCAGCCGGCGTTCGCCCGATGTCTCGGTCCGCAAATTCTATGCGGTCTCCGCGTGGGCTACCGATGCGGCGGGAGACGACGGAAAGCTTTATGTTGCGAGCGGGTATCGCAAACTCGAGGATGCGACCAACGCTGCCATCAAGGCCTGCGGCGACGCCACCAGGACCGCGTGCAAGAGCAATGCGCTCACCGGCAACGGCGTCATTCTCGCCTACCGGCTGAATGGCGGAGAAATCAGCGCGACCTCCGAAACCTCGGCGGCGCGTGCGCGAGCGGCCGCTCAGGCGGCCTGCAACAAGCAGGCGAACACCAGCTGCGAGATTCAGGCCGTGTTCGACAGCCGCCGGCCGGGCCTCTTCGTCCACGACTTCAAGACCGGTCAGACGCGCTAACGGCAGGTGTCGTTGCCGAGTGTTTGCGGGGCTGCGATCAGGCGCCGATCCAATTTGGTCGGACCGCCTTCGCGTCATGTTCGTGCCCGTGAGCGCAGCGCACGGCTCGAGTCGGCCGACGGTAGAAACCGGGCGTCGGCCAGCGCCGCCGGCTTCGTCCGCCGCTCCGTCGCCATCCGCATGGCCGCCGACAGATCAACGACGCTGCACCATCCGGCGGCTGATCGCGAGCCATTCGCGGATCGCACCCTCGCGCGCCGAGCCCCGGCGCCAGAGTATGCCGAAGCGCCGCGGTTCGGTCGGCTTCGGCAACGCGAGCCGCACGATCCTCAACCGCTCCGCGAGCGGCGACGCAATGTCCGGCACCAGCGACACGCCCAGCCCGCGCTCGACCATCATCGCGATCGCCAGCAGCGAATTGATCTCGAAGCGTTCGTGCGGATCGATCCCGTGATCGCGCAGATAACGGTCGGCCTGCTTGCCGCCGCCGAGACTCCGGTCGTAGCGAATGAGCGGCTCCTGGCGCAGCAGGTCGTGCGCGTCGCGCGCGGCGAGCGCCTGCGGCGCCAGCACGACGAGCGGCTCGATGCGCAACAGTTCCCAGACCATGCTTTTCGGCAGCGCGAAACTCGGATGCAGACAGACCGCCGCATCGTGATCCCCTCGCCGCACCGACTCGTAAAGCTCCGCCGACGTACCGGACTGGATCAGCACCCTCAGCCGCGGATGCTGGGTCGCGAACTGTGCCAGCACGTCGGGCAGGATACTGTGCAACGCGGTGTTGATCGCGCCGAGACGCAATTCCCCGGACAGCTGCGCATCGTCGGCCGCGACCGATTTCAGGCCGTCGAACTCGCGGACCAGCCCGCGCGCACGCTCGAGCACGCGGTAGCCGGCCTCGGTCGGCCGCACCGATCGCCCGGCGCGGGCGAGCAGTGCCACGCCCAGCTCCCGCTCCAGCACCCGCATCTGCAAGGCAACCGCGGCGGGCGTGAGATCGAGGCGGCGAGCGGCCTGCGCCATCGAGCCCGTATCGGCGACGAGCACGAAGCTCTTGAGGAACACGATATCCATAAAGATAGATTTTCTATCGTTTGAAGGAATCAAACCTGTATTCATCGAGTGTAGCGGGGTTTCTATACTGGCCGCATGAAAAGCAAACTGTTTGTTCCCTGCTCCCGTCCCGACCTGTTCGACAAGGCCCTGAACGGTGCCGCCGACGCCGTGTCGTTCGATCTCGAGGACGCGGTCGCCGACGACCGCAAGGATGCCGCGCGAGCCGCGCTGCGCGCGCGGCTCGACCAGCCGCTGCCGGCGACGAAAACCATCGTGGTGCGCGTGAACGCGCTCGGCACGCGCGGCTTCGACACCGATCTCGACGCGGTCGCGCGCTCGGGCGTCGCGATCGTCAACCTGCCCAAACCCCGCGACGCGGACGACGTGCGCGCAGCGGCGGCCGCCCTCGAACGGGCCGAGCGCCGCAACGGCGTCGCGACGCCAATCGGGCTCCTCGTCAACATCGAAACGCCGCGTGCGCTGCGGCTCGCATCCGAACTCGCGACGGCCCATCCGCGCGTGATCGGCTTGCAGCTCGGCCTCGGCGACCTGTTCGAACCGCTCGGCATCGATCGCCGCGAAACCGCGGCGATCGTGCCCGTGATGCTCGCCGTACGCGCCGCCGCAGGCGAGGCGGGCATCGCCGCCTACGACGCCGCGTTCGCCGACATCGCGGACATCGACGGCTTTCGCAGCGAGGCGAGGCTGGCGCGGCGCCTCGGCTTCGCGGGCAAGAGCTGCATCCATCCGACGCAGGTCGGTATCGCCAACGACGTGTTCCGGCCGACGCTCGACGAAATCCATGCGGCATTGCGGGTGCTCGACGCGCAGCGGCAGGCCGCCATCGACGGCCGCGGCGCGTACGTGGTCGACGGCCGGATGATCGACGCGCCCTTCGTCGCCCGCGCACGCGCGATCGTCGACGAGGCGATTGCATTCGGCCTGATCCCCCCGCCCGACACCGCGCCGCAACCTGCTCGCATCGCACCATGACCCGACCTTTCATCGACGCGCCCGCCCCACCGGAAACGCCCCGTTGCGGCCACGCCGGCGCCGGCCCGCTCGCCGGCATCCGCGTACTCGACCTGAGCGCGTACATCGCCGGCCCGTACGGATGCACGTTGCTGGCCGATCAGGGCGCCGACGTGATCAAGATCGAGCCGCCCGCCGGCGACAACCTGCGCAACTATCCGTCGACGCTGGACGCGCAGAGCCGCGCATTCCTCGGCGTCAATCGCGGCAAGCGCGGGATCGTGCTCGATCTCAAGCAGCCGGCCGGTCGCGAGGTGCTGCTCGAACTCGTCCGCGACGCCGACGTGCTGGTCCACAATTTCCGGCCGGCCGTCCCCGCGCGGCTCGGCATCGACTACGCGCAGCTTCGCGAACGCAATCCGCGCCTCGTCTACTGCGCCGTCAGCGGCTACGGCGAATCGGGCCCGCTGCGGGACAAGGCCGGCTACGACCAGGTGCTGCAGGCGATGACCGGCATGTGCGCGCTGCAAGGCGAACCCGGCGCGCCGCCGTCGATCGTGTACGGCTCGGTCGTCGACTATTACGCGGCATCGCTCGTCGCCGCAGGCGTCGCGTCCGCGCTGTACGAACGGACCCGCAGCGGCGCCGGGCAGTATGTGGGCATCTCGCTGCTGCGCGCCGCACTCGCGATGCAGTCGGCGCGAATGGTCTGGGCCGAGGGCGAGACGCGCGACGTCGGACGCGACATGCGGTCGGGTGGCGTCACGGGCCTGCATCCGACCCGCGACGGTTATCTCTACCTGTCCGCGAACACGCCGCATTTCTGGCGCGCGTTGTGCGTGAAGGTCGGCCTGCCCGCGCTCGCCGACGATCCGCGCTACGACACGGTGCGCAAGCGCGCCGACGCGCACGACGCGCTCGTCCCGCTGCTGCGCACCGCACTGCTGGCCCGCACCGCCAGCGAATGGGAAATCGTGTTCGGCGACGACGTGCCATGCGCCGCGGTACGCGAGATCGAAGACATGTTCGACGATCCGCAAGTCGACGCGGAACGGCTCGTCGCCGATTTCGACCATCCTGCAGCCGGCCGCTATCGCGGCTTCTGCCGACCGATCGCGTTCGAGCGCACGCCGGGCCCCGATCCGTTCGGCGCCCCGGCGCTCGGCGAGCACTCGGACGACGTGCTCGCCGAGCACGGCTACGATGACGAACGGCGCGCCGAGCTGCGGCGTCGCGGCGCCATTCGCTGAAGCGGCATCCTGCCGGCAGAACGCCGGCAGAACGACAAGACTCACCCGGAGACGCCATGAGAAGACGTACGTTCCTCGCCCTGCTCGCCGCCGCGAGCCCATCGCACGCGCGTGCACCCGGCCCCGCGGCGGCCGAAACGACGACAAGGCCGGCGCACGCTGCGCCGCCGCTCGCGTGCGACGCGCACCTCCACGTCTTCGACCGCCGCTTTCCGTCCGAACCCGGTGCCGAGGTCTACACGCATGCGACGGCGACCGACTACCAGCGCGCGATCCAGGCCAGGCTCGGTACCACGCGCGCCGTCGTCGTCACGCCGCGTGCGTACGCAGCCGACAACAGCGTGACGCTCGATGCGATACGGCAGCTCGGCGCGGACCGCACACGTGGCGTCGGCGTGGTACGCACGGACGTGACGGACGCCGAATTGCGCGCGCTCCACGACGGCGGCATCCGCGGCATCCGGTTCACGCTCTATCGCCCCGAGCATGCACCCACGCGTTTCGACATGGTCGAGGCGTTGTCCGCGCGCGTGCATGCGCTCGGCTGGCACGTGCAGCTCCATTGGACGGCCGACCAGATCGCCGCACACGAGACGCTGCTCATGCGCCTGCCGTCGACCATCGTGTTCGACCATATGGCGCGCCTGCCGCAGCCGGTCGGCACGTCGCACCCGGCGTTCGCGATCGTGCGCCGCCTCGTCGACCAGGGCCGGGCCTGGGTCAAGCTTTCCGGGCCGTACCTCGATTCGCGCGTCGGCGTGTCCGGACGGTTCGCCGACGTCGACGCGCTCGCCCGCGCATGGGTCGCCGCGGCGCCCGAGCGACTGGTATGGGGCAGCGACTGGCCGCATGCGACGGAAACCGTCCCACCGGACGACGCGCGGCTGTTCGATCAACTCGCGGACTGGGTGCCCGATGACCATCTGCGCGAGCGGATCCTCGTCCGCAACCCGGCCCAGCTGTACGACTTCCCCAGCTGAGCGCCACACCGCCGCAGCGACGAAGCGTCGACACGCATCGCCGACATGACAAACATCAACAGGAGACATGCATGCGCCTCGCCGATTCCCCGCCTCGTGCGGCCCGCATCCGCCTGACCGACGCGACGATTCGCGTGTTCGAGCGCACGATTCCCGATCCGTTCGTCCTTGCGCTGCTGATCACGGCGTTCGTCGCCGTGCTGGCCGTCGCGATCGCGCCGCGCGCGACGCCGGCCGCCATGATCGGCGGCTGGACCAAGGGATTCTTCGACATCCTCACGTTCACGGCACAGATGGCGCTCGTGTTCGCGACCGGGCACGCGCTGGCCCATGCGCCGCTCGTGCAGCGCGGCTTCCGCGCGATCGTGTCGCTTGCGCGCACGCCGGCCCAGGCAGCGACGCTGGTCTTCCTGTCGGTGGCCGTCACGTCGTTCGTCAACTGGGCATTCGGCCTCGTGATCAGCGCGCTGCTGGCGCGCGAAGTCGCGAAGCGGCTGCGCGTCGATTTCGCGTGGATCGTCGCGTGCGGCTTCTCGGGGTGGGTCGTGTGGGCGAGCGGACTGTCGAGCTCGATCGCACTCGCGCAATCGACGCGCGGCAGCGCGATGAACGTCGTCGAGAAGCTGACCGGCCATGTGCTGCCGTTCAGCGAAACCGTGCTGACCCGCTTCAACCTGGCTCCGACGCTCGCCATGCTCGTGCTGACGCCGGCGCTGCTCGTCTGGCTCATGCCCGGTCCTGCCCGCACCGAAGCACTGCCGCTCGACCTGCAGCCCACCCCGGCTGCGCCCGCTTCCGCCGCGGCCGGCGACGCCGGCCGCCGCTCGCCGGCGCAGTGGCTCGAACGCTCGTGCGTGCTCAGCGTCCTGGCCGGGCTGTTGGGCCTGTCGGTGCTGGCGCTGACCTACGCGGGCCGCATTCCGCTCGCCGGCGTCAATGTCGTGATTCTCGCGATGCTCACGGCGGGCGTGCTGCTCCACGGCCACCCGCTCGCCTATGCGCACGCGATCAAGCAGGCAACCGCGCAGACGGGTTCGCTGCTTGTTCAATATCCGTTGTACGGCGGCATCATGGGGCTGATGGACGCGACCGGCCTGCCGGGCGTCATCGCGCATGGCTTCATCGCGATCGCGACCGCCGACACGCTGCCGTTCTGGAGCTACGTCTGCTCGCTCGCGATCACGTTCCTGATCCCGAGCGGCGGCGGACACTGGGCCGTACAAGGCCCCTTCGTGGTGCCGGCCGCCGTCGCGCTGCACGCGTCGCTGCCCGCGACGACCATGGCTGTCGCAATGGGCGAACAGGTGTCGAACATGATGCAGCCGTTCTGGGTCGCACCGGTAGTCGCGATGGCCGGCATCGGCGTGCAGCGGGTGCTCGGCTACACCGCGCTGACGTTCTTGCTCGGCGCGATCGTCTACGGCTGCGCGCTGCTGTGGCTCGTCTGATGCGCGCGGAGGCACGATGAATCGCAGAACGTTTCTCGCCGCGCTGGGCGCGGCCGCCGCCCGCCCCGCCGTCGCCCAGGTTGCGCCGGCCACGCCCACCCTGGCGCACCGACTGGCCGACTATGCCGCCGCGCTGAACTGGGAGGCACTCGACGCGACGACGATCGAAACCGCGAAGGCGCACGTCATCGACGCGCTCGGCTGCGCACTGGCCGCCCATGATGCGCCGCCCGTCGCGATGTGCCGGCGCATTGCGACGACGGCCGCGGGGCCGGCGACGCTCGTCGGCACGCGGCGTCGCTCCACGCCCGAGCTGGCCGCGTTCGCCAATGGCGCGGCCATCCGCTACGAGGATCTCAACGATCTGTACGTGGGCGCCGAACCGGGCCATCCGAGCGACAACGTCGCGCCGTGCCTGGCCGTCGCCGAAGCCGAACGCGCGAGCGGCCGCGACCTGTTGCTCGCGATCGTCCTCGCGTACGAAGTCGACTGCCGGCTGCTGGACGCCGCGAACATCACGAGCCGCGGCTGGGATCATCCCGTCTACAGCCTGCCCGCCGTCGCGCTGGCGGCAGGCAAGCTGATGCGGCTCGATCGCAGCCGGATGGAACACGCGGTCAATCTGTCGCTCAGCGGCCATCTCGCGATGAACCAGACACGCGTGCAGCAACTGTCCGACTGGAAAGGCCTCGCGGACGCGTCCGCGTCGCGCGACGGCGTGTTCTCCGCGCAGCTCGCTCGCGAAGGCGTAACCGGGCCGGCGCCGATCTTCGAAGGCCGGGCCGGGCTGTTTCAGCAGGTGTCGGGCCCGTTCGCACTCGACGTCGCATCGTTCGGCGGCCCGCAACGCGCGTTCCGGATCGATGCGTGCGCAATCAAACCCTATCCGGCCCAGGGCTACACGCTGACCGCGATCGCTGCCGCGATCGACCTCGCGACGCGCATCGGCGACCCCGCGCGCATCCGCGCGATCCATATCGACACGACGCACATGGGCTACGTGACGGCCGGCCGCGATCCCGAAAAGTGGCGGCCCGAGACGCGCGAGACGGCCGACCACAGCCTGCCCTATATCGTCGCTCGCGCGCTGCTCGACCGTGACATCACGCGCGACAGCTACGCGCCGGCCGCGTTGCACGATCCGGCCGGTCGCGCGCTGATGGCCGTCACAACAGTCTCCGAGGATGCGCGCCTCACCGCGATGCAGCCGAACGCGATTCCGAATCGGCTGACGGTGACGCTCGACGACGGTCGAAAGCTCGAACGGCAAGTCGACACGTTGCCCGGCTTCCCCGGTCAGCCGACGTCGCGCCCCGATACTGAACGCAAGTTCCGGCACAACGTCGCGGGGCGTCTGTCGGACAAGCGTGCACGACACGCGCTCGACGCCCTGTGGGCGCTCGATGCCCGCACCGATCTCGACGGACTGCTCGCCCTGCTGGCCGTCGAATCCCGCTCGTGACTTGCGCCAAGCGCCGATCGACGGATGCCCGCGCGTCCGGACCGTGGGTTCGTCAACGATGCTCGTCGCCCGCGAGACGCGCGTGCAACGCCTCGACCGACGTCGCGACGAACGACGAGAACGCGCGAATCCGCGCGGCGTCGCGCAGGTCCGGATGCGTCAGCAGCCACAGGTCGGTCGCCAGTTCGTCGATCCGGCCGCCCAGCCGCACCAGATCGCGCTCGCCGTCGGCCAGGTAGCACGGCAACACGGCCGCGCCGATACCGGCACGCGCCGCGGCGAACAGGCCAAGCAGCGTATCGACCCGATATCCGCAGCGTGCATCGGCTCCGTGCGCATGCATCCATCGCTCGAGCGGCCGGTAACCCATCCGCCGGTCCGGGCCGACCCACGCGAGATCGTCGGCACGATCGCGCCACTCGCGCGTTGCGTAGACGGCCTGCGCGATCGTGCCGACCCGGCGGCCGATCAGCGTTTCAGGCGGCGACGACGACGGACGGATCGCGACGTCGGCCTCGCGCTTCGACAGGTCGAAGACCGCATTCGATACCGACACTTCCACCGTGATTTCGGGGCAGGTGTGCCGGAACGCGGCGAACACCGGCGACAGCAAGCCCGACAGCAACGTGTCGGTCGTCGTCACGCGCACGGTGCCCGATGGCCGCACGTCGCGGCCGGCCACGCGCCGCTCGACGCCGTGCACCTCGTCCTGGATTCGCTCGGCGGCAGCGGCGGCGTCCTCGCCGGCGGGCGTCGGCGCATAGCCGGCGCGGGTCCGCTCGAACAACTTGACGCGCCATTCGGCTTCGATTGCCGCCAGGCGGCGAAACACCGTCGCGTGGCTGATGCCAAGCCGCCGCGCCGCGCCCGCGAGCGAGCCGGCTTGCGCCACCGCCAGCACGAGCTGCAGGTCGTCCCATGACAGCCGCTGTTCATTCATGCAAACCTCGTTTGCGAAACTGGCCCATTCCCGTTCATTTTCGCAACGCGTACCGTATCAGGCAAATACCGACGCAAGCCGCCTTCACCGACACGTCACGAGGAGTGCCGCCGATGCATACGCTGATCGTTCATTGCCATCCCGAACCGCGCTCGTTCAACGCCGCCCTGCGCGACACCGCCGTGCGGACGATGCGCGCACTCGGCCACGACGTCGCCGTGTCGGATCTCTACGCGGACGGATTCGATCCGGTCGAGGCGCCGCGTCACTACCCGTGCCGCGCGAATGCCGACGTGTTCTCCGCGCTGGTCGAACAGCGCCACGCCAGCGCACATGCCACGTTGCCCGCCGACGTGCGCCGCGAAATCGCCCGCCTCGAGCAGGCGGACCTCGTGGTGTTCCAGTTTCCGATCTGGTGGCATGCGGCGCCCGCGATGCTGAAGGGCTGGTTCGATCGCGTGTTCGTGAACGGCGGCCTGTACACGGGCAGCCGCCGCTACGATCGCGGCCACTTCCGCGGCCGGCGTGCGCTCTGCTCGGTCACGACCGGTGCGCCGGCCGCGACGTTCGGCCCGGGCGGGCGCAGCGGCGAGATCGGCCTGCTGCTGTGGCCGATTCATTACTCGCTGCATTACATGGGGTACGACGTGCTGTCGCCGGTGCTCGCGCATGGCGTGCAGGACGCGCGCGGCGGTTACGTGTATCAGGACGATGCGGTGCTGGCGGCCGAACTGGCCGCGCATCGCGACGGTCTCGCGCGCCGGCTCGCGAACTGGCAAACGGACAGGCCGCTGCGGTTTCCGGGTTGGGACGACTGGGACGAGCACGGAGTACTCAAACCGGGAATCGTCGGGTACGACCGGTACGTGCGCGGTTGTGCGTGAGTCCCTCGCCGAAAATTCCGTGGCACTGCCTCGAACTGACTTGCGATCGGACGAGGAGGAAGGCTGCGGGTAATCTCAACGGCGGACAGCAGAGCGCGTCGCCACGCTCGGGGAAATCGGCGAATCAGGCAGCCACCTGCCTGACGACTCGACCTGCTGCATGCCGCCATGCAGCAGGTCATCAACCGCCATGGACACGCGATCGATACCGGCGCGCCGCCCATGCATACTCAGTATGACTTACCGCCCACCGTCGCCGCTTCCAGTTCGCGCGTGATGATCTGCGTGCCGCCCACGTCGGCGACCGACTTGACCAGGCCGACACCCGGCGCGAACCAGTCGTCCGCGATCGTCTTGCTCGTCAACGCCGGGTTGGTGAAGGTCTCCGTCGTGTGATAGTGGCAGGCATTCGCAAAGACCTTGCCGTTGCGGAGACTGACCGTTTCGCGCGCGACGTACGTCCGCTGGATCGAGACGGACGTTTGCGCGCCGCCTGCCGGATAGACCGGCGTATCCACGTAATTCGCCGTTTCGCTTCCCACGAGGCCGATCGTCTCGACATAGGGCGGCGAGTTCACGTCCCGCAACGCAAGCGTGCCGCCGCTGTAGACCTCACCGCCGTAGTTCGTGCGCACGCCGTTGCCGACGAGGTAGTAGTGATTGGTCTGAATCGGCGAGCCTGTCGTGGTTTCGGCCTGCTGCGTGAGCGCCACGCCGTTGAACGTCGCCGGCGCGTAAGTCCGCGTGTACACGCCGTTGTCGACCGACGGGCTCTGCGACGTCGCTTGCGTATACATGTGCAGTTGAACGGTATCGCCCTGCTGGTAAACCGGATCGCACTCGACGTTCGAGGCGGTCGGCGAACCCGTATTACCGTCGGGTGCGCCCGTGGTCGGCGTGCCGCCGCTCGAGCCGCCGCCGTTGTTGTTGCTGGTTCCCGACCCGCCGGACGCCGCGGGCGAGGAATTGTCGTCGCCGCCGCAAGCGGTCAGCGCAACGCAGGTCAATGCAATCAGTACAGCGGCTTTCATCGGGGTCCCCTTTCAAACGAACTGGACGAACGAAGCCGGCGCGCGCGCATCGCGCCGCACGCGCCGACCATCACGAATCGCGAATCGAATCAGGAAGCGAGACTCGGCAATCGGCCGGCGGCTTCCCGCCGGCCCGCCGACGTCAGTTGACCTGCAGCTGGCCGCCGCGGCCCAGCCCGCCCTTCACGTCCTGCGCCTTGTAGCTGCGCAGCGCGACGACCATCTTGTTGTACGCGTCGATGAACGCGACGACCGTCGCCTTGCCTTCCGGCGTCGCCGAGAAGCCCGCGAGCGCACCGCCCACGCCCCCGCCGAAGCCGCCCAGCGCCGCGCCGTAGTTGGTCGCCGTCGAGCTGCCTTCCGCCGCCGCGATCTGCACCGCCGAGCGCACGTCGAACAGCGTCAGCGTCACCACCGACGCCTTCGTCTGCAGGTGGCCCGCCACCGCCGCCACCGCGCTGTTGCCGATCAGCCCGCCGATCATGCTGCCGATCCCGCCGATCGGCGAGTCGTTGATCACGATCTGCGGCTCCATGTAGTAGTCGGCCGCGACCCGCTGCCCCTTCTGCTGCTTCGAGCCCGCGCGGTACTCGCCCGAGTTGCGCTGCAGTTGCGTGATGCGCGACAGGCGCGCGTCGCTCTTCTGGTTGCCGATCGACGTGATCACGAAGCAGTTCGACTGCTGCACCGCCAGGCGCAGCAGCGGGTCGATCGTCGTCATCTTGGTCGCGCTGCCGAACGGGCCCCACCAGTCGGCGTTGCGGCCGTCGTCGACCGCAATCGTGCCCAGCGGCGACGTGCAGCGCTGCAGTTGCGAATCGGCGCCGGCGCTCGCGCCGCCTGCCGCCGCGCCCGTCACGCCGGCGTTCTGCCCGCCGGGCGTCACCACGCCGCCGCACCCCGCGACGGACGCGCCAAGCGCTGCAACCAGCGCACCTTGAACGAGACGTTGGGAAAGGTTGGTCTTCATGTCGTTGTCGATTGATTAGAGTCGTTGTTCGGCTTATGTGTTCGTGCGAACTTCGATAAGCCCCCCGGCGTAGCGCGCGATGGTGGTCTCCCCGCGGCTGCCCCCGTTGCTCGATGCCCGGTCAGTAATACCAGTACGTCTGCTGCCAGACGCCGTAGTACGGATAGCCCGAGTACCAGTAGCCGTAATAGACGTCACGCCATTGCGTGCGCCATTTCCAGTCTTCTTCGTCTTCTTTCTTCGCCTTGCGGGCGAGGTCGAGCAGTTTTTTCGATTCCTTGTCGCCGCGGCCGGCCGCGATCGACAGCCACTTCTCCGCTTCGCGCGCATCCGAGCCCATTTCCTCGAGGCCGAACAGGTAGAAACTGCCGAGCGCCTTCTGCGCGTTCAGGTCGCCGCGTTCGGCGGCCTCGCGCATCCACTTGAGCGCCTGGTAGCTGTCCTGGCGCACGCCGTCGCCGCGGAAATAGCGCAGGCCGAGGTCGTAGGCGGCCTTCGGCTGGGTCTTCGCGGTTTGCTTGAGCGCGGCGATGCGCGGGTCCTCGCGGTCTTCCGCATCGTCCTTTTTTTGATAGGAAACCTGATCTTTAGGGCGATCGGAACAACCTGTGTCGTCGCAGATCCGTACCGTGCCGGCGGTGACCGACGGATCCTGCGCGCACGCGGCCAACAGCAACAGCAGCCCCGGTGCGAGTAAACGGCGATACATGGGTATTTTCCTCACGTTTCATTAGCGCCGTATTGCTTCGCGCGCTCGCCCGCGAGCATGCCCCGGCCGGTGCGGGGTGCGGCGAACATCGTCCGCGGGCCCGCGTACCAAGGTTCTCTCAGGTTCTCTTTTCGTCTTGAAACATCGTTGCAGCGGCTGATACGGCGGAAAACTGCTCGCGGGAACCTGCCCCCGTTCTGTCTCTTTAATCCACGCAATATCGATCGCTGCTTTCTGGGCTCAAATGATACATATCGGTCTATCCAATAGTCAAGACGACTCGATAACCGCCTCGTCAGCGAAGACTGGCGGGGCAGAACTGCCGTCAAACAGAGCCGGGAAGCCGATTTCATCGACCGGCATGATGCTAGAATAATCGGTCTATGCCGTTGAAATATCGAGGAGGAAGCTGTTCGTGCGAGCCAACAAACGCCAACTGGTGGTAGACAAAGCGACCGAACTGTTCTCCAGGCACGGATTCCACCCGGTGGGCGTCGACTGGATCATCGACGATTCCGGTGTCGCCCGCATGACGCTGTACCGGCATTTCGCGAGCAAGGACGAGCTGATCCGCGAAGTGCTGGTGCAGCGCTACGACCTGATCGTCGGCAGCATCGCCGCGCAATTGCAGCACGTCGTCGATCCGGTCGAGCGCGTCAAGACCATCTTCGACTGGTACGCAGCCTGGTTCAGGACACCTGAATTTGCCGGCTGCCTGTTCGAGCGTGCGCTGGCCGAATTCGGCACCGCTTATGCACCGATCTCGGATGTCGCGATCCGCTATCGTCGCAAAATGGTCGAATGGATCGCCGAACTGATCGGAGCGCTCGTGCCGGCCGAAACCGCAAACCGGCTGGCGACCGTCTTCATGATGCTGCTGGACGGCGCCACGGTCGAAGCGCGGGCGTTCAACGACTCCGCGGCGGCCGCGCGCGCGTGGCAAGCCGCGCATGCCCTTCTCGACCAGGCGATGCACGCAACGGTCTCGGCCGCCGACGCTGCAGGTAGCCGGACGTAACGCCACGTCGCGCACCATCGTATTGCGTATTGCAGGCGAACCGAAACCGCGAGGCGCGGGAGGACGACATGCATGACCGGATGCGTTTGATCTGTTTCGCGCTGGGTGCGGCAATCGCGTGTGCCGGCTGCAAGTCGATAGATGTCAGCCGATACGAAATCCAGCACCGGGACCGGAACGGCCTCACGATCGTTGCGTACACCGCCGAAGATCTGGCGTCGTTCGACAATACGCTGTGGGCCCACCACGTCTACCTCCGCTACACCGTCACGCCGCTCACCATCCAAAAGCGATTCGATGTGAGCGCAACCGATATCGAAGACTATCCGTTCTCTGCCCGGCGGCTCGACATCCACACCCGGTGCCCGATTCCCACGTCGGCGTTCTGCTCTTCCTGGTTCATCCCGTTCCATGATCGCGCGGGACTGTACGGTCTGGATTATCTGTCGGGACTCGATGCAAACGAACCGGCGCTCCTGAAGTTGCGCCTCGGCGGCGGAAGCATGGTCGGCGGCCGGCTGGTATCGAAGGAACAGACAATCAAGGTCGACGCGGGCAACACGGCGACGCCGAACGGACCGTAACGCCCGCCTGCGCCGCCCGCGCGAGACACCTGTGAAGCGGGCACGGCGATTGCGCCTGCTGCACTCCTCGGGAGGCGCGCCATCATGAACGACAACGATTTGCTTCAGCCCGAGCCGACGGAGCCGAACCCAAACGCCGTCACGTGGGTCCGCCGCCTCGGCCCCGGCCTGATCACCGGCGCCGCCGACGACGATCCTTCCGGCATCGGCACGTACTCGCAGGCGGGCGCGCAGTTCGGCTTCGAACTGCTGTGGGCGTTGTTGTTGACGTACCCGCTGATGACGGCCATCCAGTTGGTCAGCGCACGCATCGGCCGCGTGACGGGCAAGGGTCTCGCATCCAACATGCGCACGCACTACCCGCAATGGCTGCTGTACGCGACGGTCGTGCTGCTGATCACGGCCAACGTGATCAACATCGCGGCCGACTTGTCGGCCATGGGCGCGGCAGTCAATTTGTTGCTGCCCGGCCCGCAACAGTTCTACATCGTGTGCCTCGGCGGCGTGTCGGTCGTGCTGCAGGTTCTCGTTCCGTACGACCGCTACGCTCGATTGCTCAAATGGACGGCGCTGACGCTGCTGGCGTATGTCGCGGTCGCCCTCATCGTGCCCGTCGACTGGGCCGAGGTCGGTCGCGCGATCGTGATGCCGCATGCGCAACTGAGCGCCGCCTATCTGACCACGGTCGTCGCCGTGCTCGGCACGACCATCAGCCCGTATCTGTTTTTCTGGCAGGCGTCCCAGGAGGTCGAGGAATTGCACGCCGTGCCGAACCAGCGGCCGCTGCGGCGCATGCCGGGCCAGGCGCCCGCGCAGTTGCGCCGGATCAGCTTCGATACGTGGTTCGGCATGGGCGTCTCGAACGTGATTGCATTCTTCATCGTGCTGACGGCAGCGGCCACGCTCAACGCGCATCACATCGACGTCAAGACGTCGGCGGACGCCGCGCGGGCGCTCGAGCCGCTTGCCGGTCACTTCGCGTACGTGCTGTTCGCGCTCGGCATCGTCGGCACCGGCTTGCTCGCGCTGCCGGTGCTCGCGGGATCGGCCGCCTATGCGGCGGCCGGCACGTTTCGCTGGCGCAACAGTCTCGCGCTGCAGTTGGGCGTCGCGCCCGAATTCTATGCGGTGATCGTGTTGGCGATCGTCGGCGGAATCGCGTTCACGTTCATGCATTTCGACCCGATCCGCGCGCTTTACTGGAGCGCTGTCATTAATGGGGTGAGCGCCGTTCCGATCATGGTCGTGATGATGCTGATGGCGGGAAGCAAGCGAGTCATGGGCGAGTTTGCCGTCAGAGGCCCGCTTGCGTGGGGAGGATGGATCGCGACGCTCGCGATGGCGATCGCGGCGCTGGGCGTGTTCGTGCCCGGATAAACGCCGCGGCGCGGAGGCCGCGAGCCGCTGCTCAGTCCGGCTCGCCCCCGCCCAGCGAAGCGCCGACCGCATCGCGCAGCACGTCAGCGAGCCGCTGGTTCTCGTCGATGCGGATCTGTTCGATCGCGACGTCCTCGGCGTTGCCGATTCGGCGCGCCCATTCCTGGCGCTCGCGCGCAAAGATCATGCGCTCGTGAACCGCACGGATCGCCCCCCAGATCGCATCCTCCGCTTTCTGGGCTTCCGCGTCGTCGAGAGAAAGCGCGGAGAACGCATGCCCGGTGTGGCATCGGTATCGCAACGGACGATCGTCGCGCATGCGCCAGAGCACGCCGTGACAAGTAGGGCACGTGAGCGCCGAACGCGTGCCGATTTCGTCAAGCCGCCCGGGCTCGACGAGGCCCTCCTCAGCAATCCGGCTCTCGTGGTCCAGGTGGTCCAGGTCGCGCAAGTCCGCCATCTTTCGCCGCTCCTTCACACGTTCGCCGTAGACCGCTGCATGAATGGCCTGCGGCAGTTCTCCGGCCCTTGCGACCATATCGGCGCCCGCCGCGGCCAGTGCGCTGCGCGGCATCGACGGCGCTTCACATTCGTCGGGATCCTGAACGATACCGTACCCGCCCCGGGCGCGAATCGCCGCCAGGCCGGCCGCGCCATCATCGAGGTCGCCGCTGAGCACCACGCCGATCGCACCGGGCCCGTATTCGCGGGCGGCAGACCGGAACAGCGGATCGGCAGCCGGCCGGGTGAAGTTCTCGGCGGCCGTATCGAGCAGCCAGAGATTGCCGCCGCGCACGATCATGTGTCTGTCGGGCGGGGCCACGTAAATTCTGCCGGCCTGTGGCGGTTGTCCGTGTCGCGCCTCGCGTGCATCCAGCGCGCTCCATCGCGACAACAGCTCGGGCAGAATCGTCCGATGTCGACCAATGTGCTGCACGATGCAAATCGGCACCGGAAAATCCGCGGCGATGCCCGCCACGAGGGTCCGGAGAACCGGGAGCCCGCCCCTGGACGATGCGACTACGACGATATCTCGACGATCCATAGACCCCCCTTTGCGGACACAGCCGCAAATCGGGTGCCTGAACCGCGATTCCGTCACTGGCGAACGCAGCCGGCGCAATGCGGGTCGAATGGCGATTGCCGCACATGCCGCGGCGGCGAGCCACGCCCGAACGACCCGCGACGCACGCTCGGGCCGTCGGCCGTCATCGGGTATCGCGACGCGTGTCGCCGAGTACCGCGAGCAACATCCCGAAATCGAGCGGTTTCGACAGATGGCTGTCGAAACCGGCCTCCGTCGCGGCCCGGACATCGTCCAGGCGATTGCGGCCGGTCAGCGCAACGGTCCGAAGCGTGGCCCACCGGGGATCGGCCTTGATCCGCCGAAGCAACTCGTAGCCATCCATGTCGGGAAGCCCGATGTCGGACACGATCGCGTCGACGGGCGCCTCCTGCAGCATCGTCAACGCCGCGGCTCCGCTTTTCGCGGCCTGGACCTCCGCCCCCGCCAGCTCCAGCAGCGCGGTGAGCGACATCGCCGTCTCCTGATCGTCCTCGACCAGCAGCACGCGCAGGCCGGCGATATTCCCGTCCGGCACGCCGCTGCCCGCAGACGCCGCGCGCTCGGTCGATGCGGCTGGCAGCCATACCGTCATCGTGGTGCCGGCCCCCGGGCCATCGGACATCGCGGCGATCCGGCCGCCGTGCATTTCGACGAGTTGCCGAACCAGCGCCAGCCCGATGCCGAGACCGCCCCGCGTCCTGTCCCGCGGCGCCTGCCGGAACATGTCGAAGACATGCGGAAGCGTATCTCCGTCGATCCCCTGCCCGTCGTCGATCACGTCGACGCGCAGCATCTTGCCCTCATGCACGAGACGCACGATGATCTGGCCGTGCGGTTGCGTGTACTTGAGCGCGTTGGACATCAGGTTCCAGAAAATCTGCTCGCATCGCACCGGATCGGCCAGCGCGATGGCCGGCTCCGTCGGCAGCTCCGTTTGCAAGACCAGGCCGCGTGCGTGCACGTCGACCTCGCAGGTATCCGTGATGCTGCGCAACATCGCCGTCAGGTCGACCCGGCCCAGCTCGAGCGCGAGCTTGCCGGTCTGGATGCGCGACAGATCGAGCAGGTCGTCGATGATCTGCGCCTGTGCGCGCACGGCCTGCCGAATCGAATCCGCGGCTTCGCGCACGGCGGGAATGTCGCGCGTCTCCGGCAGGCGCGGCAGCATTTCCGACTTGACGCCGATCAGGTTGAGCGGATGCCTCAGCTCGTGGGACAGCACCGCAATGAACTCGTCCTTCAGCTGATTCGAACTGAGCGCCTGCTCGCGGGCCGCCTGTTCCCGCGCGAGCGCTTCGCGGTTCGCGTCGTCGCTCTGCTTGCGCAGCGTCATGTCGCGCACGATCTTCGCGAAGCCGTTGAACGACGTATCCGAAATCGGCGTGACGACGCCGCTACAGAAAATCCGTCGCCCGTCCTTGGTCCGGTGCCAGCGTTCGTCGTCCGCGCGCCCTTCGCGGGTCGCGATGTCGCGCTCGCGCATCGGCACGAGCGCCTGCCGGTCGCTCGGCTCGTAGATCAGCTCGACGTCCTGGCCGATCATCTCTTCTTCCGTATAGCCGAATATGCGTTCCGCACCGGCGTTCCAGCTCACGATGGACCCGTTGCCGTCCTGGATGATGATCGCGTAGTCCTTGGTCGATTGCGCGACCAGACGCAGGCGCTGCTCGCCCGCCCGCGCCGCCTCTTCCGCGTGATGCCGGTCGGTGATGTCGATCAGCGTGATCACCGCGCCGTCGATGTGATCGTCCGCCGTCCGGTAGGGCAGCAACCGCATCAGATACCACCGGCCGGCCTCGCTCTCGATCTCGCGCTCGATCAACCGCAGCGACTGAAACGACTGCCGGACATCGTCGGCCAGCGTCGGATACCGCAGTGCGTGAGTAATGTGAAATAGCGATCTGCCCAGGTCCGTATCGATCAGGTTGAAAATCGCGGTGGCGTTGGGCGTAAACCGCTTGACCCGGATTTCCTTGTCGACGAACACGGTCGCGATCTCGCTCGACGCGATGATGTTGTGGAGGTCGTCGTTCGCTTTCGCGGTGTCTTCGATCCTTGCCTGCATTTCGGCGTTGGCCGTCGTCAACTCCTCGTTGACCGACTGCAGTTCCTCCTTGCTGCTTTCCAGTTCCTCGCTCGTGGAGCGCAGCTCTTCGTTGATCGCCTGCAGCTCCTCGTTCGACGCCTTCAATTCCTCGACGGACGTTTCGTACTGCTCGATGATCGTCGCAAGTTGCTCGCGGCTGTGCTGCAGCTCCTGTTCGAGCTGGGCCAGAACCGGATCCTGCCCGCTCGTCTCGACCTGATCCTCCTCGGTCATGCGGCCGGCCACCTCGTCGAACACGATGAGCAGGAATTCCGCATTCGCGACCTTGTCGTGAAACGGCCTGACCGTCATGTTGATCCACGACACGCGGGCGTCGTGCGCCCACTTCACCCGGCGCGCCTCCACGCTCGTGCCCGTTTGCAGCGCACGGAAAATCGCGGTGCGCAGATCGAGCCGCAGATCCGGCAGCACCAGCGTCATGATGTTGCTCGACAGTTCGCCGCCGACGTGCCGCAGGAACCGGCCGGCGTTATCCGACAGATGAACGACGTTCGATTCCTTGTCGATGATGACGCTCGGCGGCGAATACGTTTCGAGCGCGCGCTGATGGAGCTCCGAATAGGAGAAGTTGCGCTGTGCCGGGCTGGCCGGCACCCGCAACGGCGGCTGCGGCGCGGCCCGCTCGTCGGATGCGCCGGATTCGACCTGGAACAGCGGCGGAAAGCCCGTGGCCGGCTTCGCGCGATGCGTGACGACGCGTGCGCGGTAGATCCGGCGTTTCTTGTCCACGACGGCAAACAGATCGTCCGCCGCATCGGCCGATTCCGCGGTGCCGAGAAACAGGTAGCCGTTGGGGCGCAACGCGAAATGGAACAGCTCCAGGATTTGCCGCTGCACCGCCCGCTCGAGATAGATCAGCACGTTGCGGCACGAGATCAGGTCGAGATGCGAGAACGGTGGATCGCGCAGCAGGCTGTGCGCCGCGAACAGGATGCGTTCGCGCACCGCCTTCGCGATCACGTAGTGCGCGCCTTCCCGCGTGAAATACCGCTGCAGCAGCGGAGCGGGCACATCGCTCGCGATCGACAGCGGGTAGGAACCGGTCCGCGCGCGGACGATCGCCGCTTCGTCGATATCGGTCGCGAAGACCTGGATGGCCTGGCTCGACATCGCGGCCTCGCGCGCCCGCGCCAGCAGCAGCGAGATCGAGTACGCCTCCTCGCCCGTCGCGCATCCGGCCACCCACACGCGTACCTGCTCCTCGCCGGACTCCGACGCGAACAACGAGCCGATCACTTCCCGTTCGAGGAAATCGAAGGCTTCTCGATCGCGGAAGAACTGGGTCACGCCGATCAGCATGTCAGCCAGCAGCGCGTTCGCTTCTTCCGGCGTGGCCCGCAGGAAATCCCGGTACGCGAGGAGATCGCGCTGGCCGTTGACCTGCATACGCCGCTCGATACGCCGCAGCACGGTCGCCCGCTTGTACAGCCTGAAATCGTGGCCCGTGCGTACCCTCAGGTGCATCAGAATGTCGGAGAGCGCGCGTTCGGGATCGTTGATCGTCGGCCGATCGACGTGGTGCAGCGATTGCGCGAATTCGAGGCTCTGCTGTTCGATGCGGCGCGCATTCGACCAGAGTTCGAGCAACCGTTGCGGCATCTCGGCCGCCGGCAGCACGATATCGACGCGGGCCATCGCAATCGCGTGCTGCGGCATCTCCGCGTGCTCGGCGTCGTCCGGCGTCTGCGCGAGCGTAATGCCGCCCGCCTCCTTGATGCGGCTCAAGCCCGCTGCGCCGTCGGAGCCGGTGCCGGACATCACGATGCCGATCGCGCGCCAGTCGTGCGCGTCCGCCAGCGTCCGAAAGAAGTGATCGATCGTGAACGGAATCTCGTCGGACGGGTCCCGGCTGCGGCAACGAAGGCAACCGTCCGACATCTCGAGCTGCATGCCCGGTGCGATCACATAGATGTGGTTTTTCTCGATCGGTACCGTGGACGTCACCTGATGCACCGACATGCCCGTCGTGCGCTGCAGGACCGTGTCCATATGACTGACCTGTTCCGGCGCGAGATGGACGACGACGACGAACGCCATGTCCATGCCCGTCGGCGCGCTCTCGAAAAAGGTCTGCAAGGCCATCGTACCGCCTGCCGACGCACCGATGCCCACGACCGGAAACGACAGATCGCTCTTCAACGTCGCGGGCGACAGAGGCCGCTCCTTGTGCGCAGGCGCTTGCCGTGCCATTGAATTCTCCTGATGGTGTTGCGGAACATCGTGTGCCTGGCGCCGATCGATGCCGGGTCGCGTCGCGCTCCTCCGGTCGTTGCACGATCCCGCACGTGATACTTCCCCCTGCGCCTCCGTCCGCAATTGTACGGCACCGGCAAGCGCGATCGAGCGCCTGACGGAAGGCTTGCAATCCTCGTGCAGGGAGCGTCACGCCCGCACACGGGTGTGTCACCGGGGCGTCATTCGTGCCGACATACCATCCACATCGGTTGGCGAAACGCGATGCTTCCCATCGATCGCCAGCGGGAACGAATCATGCTCGTGCGTCGGCCCGTCGAATTCAATTTATTTCCTTTGACGGATGCCGTATTACCGGCGAATATTCGCGTCGATCAAGCGGTTAGTACCGCTCAGGAACTACACGAAACGATGCTCGCCTGCGCAATCGGGGACGTTACGCTGCTTCGCCAACAGATACTTGATCGAAGGGGAAGAAATGACGCCGTTTTCCCAGGATGTGAGCATCAAGCAAACCGCCGCCGTCTCCAAGGCAGCCACGCCGTCGCCCGTTTTCTGGAAAGCGGGGCCGATCGTCGAAGCCGCTCCGCCCGAGCCGAAATCCGCGACGCCGGACCTGCGCGATTTCTTCGCCGCCGCCGCGCTGCAGGGCTTGCTGTCGCGTGACGCCGGGCGCAACGTGTCGACGATCGCCGACTACGAATTGAAGCGCGCGGTCAGCGCCTATCGGCTCGCCGACGAAATGCTGAAAGCAAGATGACCGGCATGCCGGCCGGCGCGCGCCTGGCGTCATCCGGTTCGCGCCTCATCGCGGAGAACATGGCCTGCCACGATCGTCCGGACGCTGACGCTCCGGCCATTCAGGTGCAGCCCAACCGCAACGCCATCGCGCCGATCGGCCCGGCCAGCAACACGGCATGTCCGTCGCCGCGCGTCGCCATTCACGAAACGCACGTCGCGCGCCGGCGTGACACGGCCTATGCAGCCGAAATGACAACCGCTTGAAAATCCGGCGACGCCGACCGCGGGTCACGCGACGCGCGCCCGGGTCGCCGCCGTCACTGCCGTGTTCGCATGCGGCGCCTTGCATCGGGGGCAGGCAGCGTCGCCCGCGAGACGCTGCCCGTCGCGAGCCGATCGCACGATCGCTGCTTCGTCGCCCGGCGCGGGTCCATGTCCGCGCCGACTCTCGCCAGTCGGCACGATGCACGCGTGCCGCACGACGAACCGCACCAGCACCCACGAAAAGCCGCGCCTGTCGCGGCCCCCATCGGCCGGCATCGCGCATGCCCGGTATCGTCGGCCGACCATGGGATCGATTCATGCTGTTTCCACCGGGCGAATGTCGCGCAACCCTTTCAACGGAGATGCCATGTTCATCCACAACACACGGCTTCAGTACACGGTGCGCGTGGGCGCGCCGAATCCCGGACTCGCCAACCTGCTGCTCGAGCAGTTCGGCGGCCCGCAGGGCGAGCTCGCCGCCGCGATGCGCTATTTCACGCAGGCGATCACCGAAGAGGATCCCGGCCGCAAGGACATGCTGCTCGACATCGCCACCGAGGAGCTGAGCCACCTCGAAGTGATCGGCTCGATGGCCGCGATGCTGAATCGCGGCGCCAAGGGCGAGCTGGCGGAAGCGGTCGACGAACAGGCCGAGCTGTACCGCAAGCTGCACGGCGCGGGCAACGACAGCCACGTGACGCAGGTGCTGTACGGCGCGGGCGCACCGTTGACCAATTCGGGCGGCGTGCCGTGGTCGGCCGCGTACATCGACACGATCGGCGAACCGACGGCGGACCTGCGCTCGAACATCGCGGCCGAAGCACGCGCGAAGATCATCTACGAGCGGCTCATCAACGTGACCGACGATCCGGATATCCGCGACGCGCTCGGCTTCCTGATGACGCGCGAGGTGTCGCACCAGATGTCGTTCGAGAAAGCGCTGTACGCGATCACCGCGAACTTCCCGCCGGGCAAGCTGCCGCCGAAGGCGCCGTACGATCACGTGTACTTCCGGATGCAGCCGGACGCGGCGCCGCTGGTCGGGCCATGGAACCACGGCGGCGAACTTGAAATCCGCCCCGCCGAACCCGCGGTCGACGGCGGCAGCGGCATTGCGGAAGGCATGCTCGACGCGCAGCAAGCGGACGCCATCGAGGCGATGGCGCAGCGACTCGCATCCGATCCGGACAGCGACCCGGTGACGGGTGCCGAGCTCGGCGCGGGTCCGCCGGCTCCCCAGGGCCGCAAGCCGGGCAAGCCGGACGGCGCCTGAGTCGCGGCTTCCCGGCGCGAGACGGCGATGCCGACGCGCCGGCGCAGCGACAGGAGGCGCGCCGGATGCGTCGTCGGACGGGCGAACGCGCGTTCGGCGTGCGTCACTCGCCTGCTTCGCCGGGCCCGGTCTGGTCCGTCTGATCGGCCATCAGGTACTGGATGACCAGCGTCGGATCGGCGATGTCGAGGATCAGGCGGCGCATCACGCGCTTGCGCATATGATCGTCATCCAGCGTCCACGGCCCGGCCGCGTCGCCCAGATAGCGGCCGATCGCGACGCGATGATCGCCTTCCGGCGGCAGGCCGAGCCGCGCGGCGAGCAGGCCGGCGATGACGTCGTCGAGTTCGACGTGCAGCGGCCTGGAATCGATCGAAAGTTCGAGCTTCATGGTCGGTTTCGCAAACATGAAAAGGCGGCGCGGCGCCCCCCCGTTGTCGCGCGCGCCGGGAAAAGCCGCTCCGGCCAGCGGCTGTGCGACGATCGCAGGCGAGCCTGCGATGCAGGTCAGTAGCCGAGTTCGGGCGCGGGAACCGGCTCGGCACCGTCTTCTTTCGGCGCTTGCGCGACGGTCGCATCGGTCGTCAGCACGAGGCTCGCGATCGACGCGGCGTTCTGCAGCGCGGTACGCGTGACCTTGGTCGGGTCGACCACGCCCGCGTCCACCAGATCGCCGTACTCGCCGGTCGCCGCGTTGTAGCCGAAGTTCCCGGTGCCTTCGAGCACCTTCGAGACCACGACCGACGGTTCGTCGCCCGCATTGGCCGCGATGATGCGCAGCGGCGCCTCCAGCGCGCGCAGCACGATCCGGATGCCGGCGTCCTGATCCGCATTCGCGCCCCGGATGTCCGACAGCGCCGCGCGCGCACGCAGCAGCGCGACGCCGCCGCCCGGCACGATGCCCTCCTCGACCGCGGCGCGCGTCGCATGCAGCGCATCGTCGACGCGATCCTTCTTCTCCTTCATTTCGACCTCGGTGACCGCGCCGACCTTGATCACCGCCACGCCGCCCGCGAGTTTCGCGACACGCTCCTGCAGCTTCTCGCGATCGTAGTCGCTCGTCGCTTCGTCGATCTGCACGCGAATCGACTTCACGCGCGCGTCGATGCGCGCCGCGTCGCCCGCGCCGTCGATGATGATCGTATCGTCCTTGCGCACCTCCACACGCTTCGCACTGCCAAGATCCTCGAGCGTGGCCTTGTCGAGCTGCTTGCCGGTTTCCTCCGAGATGACCGTCGCACCGGTCAGGATCGCGAGATCCTCCAGCATGGCCTTGCGCCGGTCGCCGAAACCCGGCGCCTTGACGGCGGCGACCTTCAGGATGCCGCGCATCGAATTCACGACGAGCGTCGCGAGCGCTTCGGCCTCGACATCCTCGGCGACGATCAGCAGCGGCTTGCCGGCCTTGGACGCCGCTTCGAGAATCGGCAGCAGGTCGCGGACACTGGAAATCTTCTTGTCGTGCAGCAGAATCAGCGCATCGTCGAGATAGGCCGCCTGCTTCGCCGGATCGTTGATGAAATACGGGCTCACGTAACCGCGATCGAACTGCATGCCTTCGACCACGTCGAGTTCGTTCTCCAGCGACTTGCCGTCCTCGACGGTGATCACGCCGTCTTTGCCCACTTTCGCCATCGCGTCGGCGATGATCTTGCCGATCGCATCGTCCGAGTTCGCGGAAATCGCGCCGACCTGCGCGATTTCCTTGTGCGTCGAAATCGGCCGGGACAGCTTGCGCAGCTCGTCGAGCACCGCGCCGACGGCCTTGTCGATGCCGCGCTTCAGATCCATCGGGTTCATGCCGGCCGCGACGTGCTTCATGCCTTCCTGCACGATCGCCTGCGCGAGCACGGTGGCGGTGGTCGTCCCGTCGCCGGCCACGTCGGCCGTCTTGGACGCGACCTGCTTGACGATCTGCGCGCCCATGTTCTCGAAGCGGTCCTTCAGCTCGATTTCCTTCGCGACCGACACGCCGTCCTTCGTGATCACGGGCGCGCCGAAGCTGCGTTCGATCACGACGTTGCGGCCCTTCGGGCCGAGCGTCACCTTCACCGCGTCGGCCAGCACGTTCACGCCCTTGACGATCTGCTGGCGGGCGCCATCGCGGAATTTCACGTCTTTTACGGTCATTTTCTTGCTCCGGATACAGTCGTTGAACGAGATGCCGCGCGCATCGGGCACCTACCCGTGCGACGCGGTCGAATCGGTATTCAGGCCGCTTTCCTGGCAGCCTGAGATTCGGATTCGAGTACGCCCATGACGTCCTCTTCGCGCATCACGAGCAGTTCCTCGCCGTTCACCTTCACGGTCTGGCCTGCATATTTGCCGAAGAGAACCTGGTCGCCGACCTGGAGCTGCAGCGGGCGCTGCGAGCCGTCCTGGAGCAGCCGGCCGCTGCCGACCGCAATCACTTCACCCTGCTCGGGCCGTTCGGCCGCCGAATCGGGAATCACGATGCCGGAGGTTGTCGTCCGTTGCTGTTCGATTCGCTTGACGATAACCCGGTCGTAGAGGGGACGAATCTGCATTTTCATCTCCTGAGCGATGAGATCACCTGGAAAGGGAATCCGCCGGCACCTGCACGCGCGAAGGCTGCGGCGCGCCGGCGTGCCATCGATTGGCGAAAAGCGAAATAGTGGCGCGGCAAGCGCGCTTCAAGAGGGCGACGAAAGCGTATATGTAACAAAATGTTTCAGGCCGAAAACCGCGCTCGTCCGGCCGCCGCGCGTCTCGCGATGCCGCGCGACGAGCGCCTGTGCGGCCTCGACGGTCGCCGCGCCGGGCCGCGCGAATCGTCGCAAAACGGCGCTTGAAATCCGCGCTTGCCATCCTATTTTGGTATCGCTCAAGCAGCCGCGGCTTACGCGCTGCGTGTTTCGATTTGTTTGTCAGCGAGGCCTCTCGCGGATCGACGAACTGGAGCGCGTGGTCCGGTTCGTCCTCCGTGCGAGGTCCAACCGGGAGCGAATCATGAACGATCCTTTCCTCACCTCCGATCGACTGACGGAAGGCGGCCGCCGGCCACGACGCGTCGTCCGCGTCGTCGCGGGTCTGTCGGCCGGCCTGCGGGTCGCGCGCAACGGCAACGGTCGCTTCGCGCCGATCGGTGCCCGAGTACGCGCCGCGCGCAAGCCGCTCGCGTTACGTCGCATCGACCCACCCGCCGCGATCGGTCGACCGAAGCTGCCGCGCCGTCGAGTCGCCACCCGTGGACGCGCGCTGCACCATATTTCGTTTTTCTTCGCGACGCCTGCCAGCGGCGGTGCCGTGCGCGACGGGAGGCGGCCATGCTGAGCCCGCACGAATTCGCGACGCTGATGCTGGTGTACGAGGCGCCGGATCAGCTCGACATGAATCGCGCCGAACTCGATGCGTTGCTCGAACGCCAACTCGTCATGCTCGAACATGCCGCTCCCGGCCGCCGGCGCGCATATCTGACGAAGAAGGGCCGATCGATTCTCCACGCGCTCGGGGCCGATACCGGTTTCCGCCGCAGCCAGGACGCGACGGCAGAGCGCGACGGTCGGCATGCGGCGCCCGTGTCGCTCTCGGACGAGGCCGGATGACGCGAGGGCCGGGGCAGCAGCGCGGTGCCGTCGCCAGGCCAGCGGTGGACCATTCCCTCCGCTTCGTGGAAGCGGATCGACGGCTCGGCCTCGCCGGCCAATCACGCGAGGCCGACCGGAGGACGTTCAGGTTTATCATCGACGCGTTCCTACGCGTAGCCAGGCACTGCCCGCAATCGGCGAGCACGTCGATATCGTCGATAGCCGGAAGGACGGATCGGCGTGTCTGACTTGCCGATCGCCCGCGGCAAATTCGCGATACTTCCATCTCGACGAACTCGCTACTCCGTCGCCGCTTGGTCTCCGGGAATGATCGCGAACCGCGACCAACATCCGGCACATAATCAACAAAATGAGCGATTTGAAAAGCGAAGTCTCTCGTGAGGCACTGCATGTCCCCGATCCGTCCCGTCGTCGCTCGCTGATCGCCGCCTGCGGCGCGCACGCCGTACACGACGGGCTGACCGACGTCATTTACGTACTGCTTCCGATCTGGCAGGCCCAGTTCGCGCTCAATTACGCTCAAATCGGCTTGTTACGCGGGCTCTATTCCGGCGTGATGGCGAGTTTTCAGTTGCTTGCGAGCCAGGCAGCGCGACGATGGGGGCGCGAGCGCATGCTGGTGGCCGGGACCGCCCTCGCGGGCATTGCCTACCTGATCGCCGGTCAGGCCGGTGGGCTGACGGTACTGCTGATCGCGCTGGCGCTGGGCGGCCTGGGCGCCAGCACGCAGCATCCCCTGGCATCGTCGATGGTCACCGATTCCTACGAGGCAGGCGGAGGCGTGAAGGAGGCGCTGGCCCAATACAACTTCTCCGGAGACATCGGCAAGACGCTGATACCAGGCCTGATCGGCCTTCTGTTGACGGTCGTGACGTGGCGCACCGGCGCCACGCTGATCGGCCTGCTGGGCGTGGTTTCGGCGGGCCTGGTGTGGTGGCTGATTCCGTCGCGCGACTCGTCGCGCACGGCACGCGACAAGACGCCGAAAGCGGCCTCCGGTAGCGGTTCGTCCGGCGGCTTGCGTGCGCTGCTCGCGACCGGCACCCTCGACAGTGCCGTGCGGATGGGCTTTCTGACGTTTCTGCCGTTCCTGCTCAAAAGCAAGGGGGCCGGCACGGCCGGTATCGGTCTAGCGCTCACGTTGCTGTTCGTGGGCGGTGCGTTCGGCAAGCTGTTCTGCGGCTATCTGGGCGCACGCATCGGGATGATGAAGACGGTGTGGCTCACGGAGTCCGCCACGTCGCTGCTGATCGTGCTCGCCGTGTTCTCGCCGCTCTTCGCGATGATGGCGATGCTGCCGCTGCTTGGACTGGCGCTGAACGGAACATCGTCCGTGCTCTATGGCGTCGTGCCGGAACTGGCCGGTGTCGGCAAGCGCGAGCAGGCGTTCGCGTTGTTCTATACGGGTACGATCGGCGGCGGCGCGCTGTCGCCGATGCTTTTCGGCCGTCTCGGCGACATCGCGGGCGTCCCGACCGCGCTGCTCGCGCTGGCCTCGATCCTGCTGTTGACACTGCCGTTGTCGTGGTACGTGCAGAAGGGCCTGGAAGCCTAGCCGGCCGCACCTAGCCGGCCGCACCTAGCCGACCGCGCCTAGCCGGCCGCGGCCGACCTGACGAACTCGATGAACTGCCCGACGCAGGTCGACGAGAACGGCTCGGACCATGTGACGACCAACTCGAGAACATGCGGCGTCGCCAGCGGCACGTAGGCGACGCCCGAGCGTCGTAGCGTCGACGTGAAGCCGGGCACGATGGCGACGCCGCGTTCCGCTGCCACCAGCGACACCAGCGTCGTCATCTGCGATGCGGTAGGCCCTATCTGCGGCGCAACGCCCTCCTGGGCGCACAGATCCTCGAGCGCCGCATTCAGCGCGGAACCGTAACCCGCCGGGAACGTGACGAAATTCTCCGTGACGAGTTTGCTTGCCGGACATCGAGATCTTGTCGCCCAGGCCCGCGTATCCCAAGCAGGGCCTACCCACACCGCGAACATTGAAAAGACACTAAAACGTTGCGGTTCGTGCGGGATTTCCGTGGAAGTTGCCGGACCGTCGATTCCCCGCAAACCCTTCCCGGACATGGCTCGAACGGATTTCAACCGCCCTGACCGGAACGCCGGCCAATCATCACGATTCATTTAACTTTCCGTGAGGACTTCGACACCGGCCGCCACCTACGATGGGCGCATGTTTTCAGGACCCGCTTCCAGGAGCCCATCATGCCCACCCGCAGACACCTGCTGTTCGCCGGCGCCACCGGCCTCGCCGCGCTCGCGGCGCTGTCGTCCGCCGGCCGCCGCGCGCTGGTCGGCCGCGCGTTCGCCGCGCCGCCGGCCGGCTCGCCCAAAGCCGCTCCTTTCGAGATCACGCACAGCGACGCCGAATGGCATCGCCGGCTCACGCCCGCCCAATACACGGTCCTGCGCGAAGCCGGCACCGAACGGCCGTTCAGCAGCCCGCTGAACGACGAGCACCGGCACGGCACGTTCGCGTGCGCCGGCTGCGACCTCGCGCTGTTCTCGTCGGCCACCAAGTTCGACAGTCATACGGGCTGGCCGAGCTTCTGGAAACCGCTCGACCACGCAGTCGGCACCGACACCGACGCGTCGTTCGGGATGGTCCGCACCGAGGTGCACTGCCGCCGCTGCGGCGGCCATCTCGGCCACGTGTTCGACGACGGCCCGGCGCCGACCGGCCTGCGCTACTGCATGAACGGCGTCGCGCTCGCCTTCCACCCGGCCGCCGCCTGACCAGGCCCCACTCCCGTCCGACTGGAGAACGCACCATGCTGCTCATCGTCCTTGCCTATCTCGGCGGCGTGCTCACGATCCTGAGCCCGTGCATCCTGCCCGTGCTGCCGTTCGTGTTCGCGCGCGCCGACCAGCCGTTCGTGCGCACCGGCCTGCCGCTGCTCGCCGGCATGGCGCTCACGTTCGCCGTCGTCGCGACGCTCGCCGCCGTCGGCGGCGGCTGGGTCGCGCAGGCCAACCAGGCCGGCCGCTGGATCGCGATCGTGCTGCTCGCGGTGTTCGGCCTGACGTTGCTGATGCCGCGCTTCGCGGAACACCTGACGCGCCCGCTCGTCGCCGCCGGCAACCGGCTCACCGGGTTCGCGCAACGCGACGGCCGCCCGGCCGGCCCGGCGTCGTCGCTGCTGCTCGGCGTCGCGACGGGCCTGCTGTGGGCGCCGTGCGCGGGCCCGATCCTCGGCCTCGTGCTGACCGGCGCCGCGCTGCGCGGCGCGAGCGTCGGCACGACGCTGTTGCTCGTCGCGTATGCGGCCGGCGCGGCGACGTCGCTCGGCGTTGCGCTCGTGATCGGCGGCAAGGTGTTCGCCGCGATGAAGCGCTCGCTCGGCGCCGGCGAATGGATCCGGCGCGGGATCGGCGCGGCGCTCCTGGCCGGTGTCGGCGCGATCGCGCTCGGTCTCGACACGGGCGCCCTCGCGCAACTGTCGACCGTCACCACCGGCGGGCTCGAAACGAAACTCGTCGACCGCCTCGGCGGACGCTCGAACGGCGCGCCGGCGGCAACGGTCGCGACCGGCGCCACCGACAACGCGACGGGCAGTGCAATGATGGCCGCCGCAACAACCGACGGCGCGCAGGCCGGCGGCGGTGCGATGGCCGGCGGCGCGATGATGCGTGCGGCCGGCGCCCCCGCGGCCGCGCTGCCGGTCGAAGGCACGCTGCCGTCGCTCGACGGCGCCGTGCAATGGCTGAACTCGCCGCCGCTGACGGCGGCCGGGCTACGCGGCAAGGTCGTGCTGGTCGACTTCTGGACGTATTCGTGCATCAACTGCCTGCGCACGCTGCCGTACACGACCGCGTGGGCGCGCAAGTATGCGCCGTACGGGCTCGTCGTGATCGGCGTGCACGCGCCGGAGTTCGCGTTCGAGCGCGACATCGGCAACGTGAAGAAGGCCGTGCACGACCTCGGGATCGACTACCCGGTCGCGATCGACAACGGCTATTCGATCTGGCGCGCGTTCAACAACGAATACTGGCCCGCGCACTACTTCATCGACGCGCAAGGACGGATCCGTCATCACCACTTCGGCGAAGGCGAATACGCGCAATCGGAACGCGCGATCCAGTCGCTGCTCGCCGAAGCCGGTCATCCGGACGCGCTGAACGTGCCGCTCGGGCTCGCCGGCGCGCCCGCGAAGGGTGCGCTCGCGGCCGCCGACAGCGCGGACGTCCGTTCGCCCGAAACCTATGTCGGCTATGCGCGCGCAGAAAGCTTCGCGTCGCCGGGCGGCGTCGTACGCGACGCGGCGCACCGCTACGACGTGCCGGCCCGGCCGGATCTCAACGGCTGGGGCCTCGCGGGCACGTGGAACGTCGGCGCCGAACGCGCGTCGCTCGCCGCGCCGGATGGCCGGATCGTCTACCGCTTCCATGCGCGCGATCTGCATCTCGTGCTCGGCCCCGGCACGAACGGCCGGCCCGTGCGCTTTCGCGTGACGCTCGACGGCGCGGCGCCCGGCGCCGCGCATGGCGCCGACGTCGACGCACAGGGCTACGGCACCGTCACCGGCCAGCGCCTGTACCAGCTCGTCCGGCAGCCCGGCGCGATCGCCGATCGCACGTTCTCGATCGAGTTCCTCGATCCGGGGGTCGATGCGTATGCATTCACTTTCGGTTGATCGCGGGCGCCGCATTTCTGGACACATTTCTCGACGCATGTCGAAGGAGCAAAAGATGAACCCGATCCCTATTCGCGATGCCGCCGCACGACGGCGTGCGGCCATGCTGCGCCGCATCGGCGCCATCGCCGTCGCGGCAGCCGCCGTGTTCGGCTACCAGCGCATCGTCAATTCCGCCGAGCCGATGCGCACCGTGCCCGCGCCGGCGCTCGACGAAACGCCCGGCGCGTCGCACGACGAGACGGCCGTGCTCGCCGGCGGCTGCTTCTGGGGTGTCCAGGGCGTGTTCGAGCACGTGAAGGGCGTGAAGCAGGTCACTGCAGGCTATGCGGGCGGCGCGTCCGAAACCGCGCACTACGCGCTGGTCGGCTCGGGGCTGACGGGGCACGCGGAATCGGTGCGCATCGTCTACGACCCGACCCAGATCACGTACGGCCGGCTGCTGCAGGTATTCTTCTCGGTCGCGCACGATCCGACCGAACTGAACCGGCAAGGCCCCGACGAAGGCTCGCAGTACCGGTCCGCGATCTTCCCGACCACCGCGCAGCAACGCGCGGTCGCGACCGCGTACATCGCGCAGCTCGGCGCCGCGCACGTGTTTCCGGCGCCCGTGGTCACGCGCGTCGAGGCGTACAAGGGGTTCTATCCGGCCGAGGCCTATCACCAGAACTACCTCGAACTGCATCCGGATGCGCCGTATATCGCGTTCAACGACCTGCCGAAGGTCGCCGGGCTGAAGCAGCGCTTCCCGGCGCTGTACCGTGCCGACGCGATACTGTGGCGCGAAGCGCGCTCGTGAGCCGCTTGCGAGCCGCTCGCGACCACCGCCCGGCTGCGTGACGGGATGCCGCCCGCCACACAACCGCGGCGGCCCGCCCCGCCACGCACCGGCGGCTGCCCTCTTTGCGCCGCATCAACGAATCGGTGCGCGCGATGGCGGGGCAAACCCGCATCGCGTCCGCCGCGGCCGGCAACTTCGCGTAGACTTCTCCTGATCCTCGCCGCATGACGCGGCGTCCGGACCACCCGCCAAGCCAGGAGGCGTCACGCATGCGCGCAGTGCCCTTGCCTGACAGCAATACCCTCGAAGAGCCGTCCACCGGCGCGGTCGTGCGCGACCTGCGCCGCGTGCCCATTCATCCGGATCACTGGTACCCGCTCGCATGGTCGCGCGAGCTCAAGCGCGGCAAGACGCTCGGCGTGCGCTTCGCCGGCGACCCGATCGTGCTCGTGCGCACCGAATCGGGCGCCGTGTATGCGCTCGAAGATCGTTGCGCGCACCGCCAGGTGCCGCTGCACGCGGGCGTGGTGAGCGGCGAGACGCTGCGCTGCTGCTACCACGGCTGGACCTACGCGTGCGACAGCGGCCGCTGCGTCGACGTGCCCTACCTCGGCCGCGAGCGCTTGCCCAACGGCGTGCGCGCGTATCCATGCCGCGAAGCGCACGGGCTGATCTTCGTGTTCCCGGGCGATGCCACGCTCGCCGAAGCACGACCGTTCCCCACGCTCGAATCCGCGGACAACCGCGCGTACAAGACGCGCCGCTTCGGCCGCGAGGTCAAGTGCCACTACTCGTTCATGCACGAAAACCTGATGGACATGAACCATCAGTTCCTGCATCGCAAGCAGATGGGGCAGATGCGCGCGCGCTCGGTGGGCCGCCGCCGCGGCGACGACTGGGTCGAGGTCGACTACACGTTCGCGCGGATGGAAGGCAAGCAGCCGGTCGGCGAGGCGCTCGTGTTCGGTTCGAGCAAGAAGCCCGGCGACCAGGCCAACAAGAGCGTGATGACGGTGCGCACCGGCTATCCGTACCAGACGCTGCAGATTCGCTCGAGCGAAGGCACGCTCGTGATGGATCTGTGGATCGTCTACGTGCCGCTCGACGCCGAGCAGCGCACCAACCGCACGTTCGGGCTGCTGTCGATCCACAAGCCCGGCATCCCGTTCGCACTCGATCTCGCATGGCCGCTGCTCGTGTGGTTCACCGAGCGTATCTTCCGCGAGGATCGCTGGATCGTCGAACGCGAACAGGAAGCGCACGATCGCCAGGGCGCCGACTGGAACCACGAAGTGTTTCCGGTCATCAACGAGTTGCGCGACCTGCTGCGCCAGTGCGGCGCACGCACCGTGATCCCGATCCGCGACGCGCGCGACGGCGCGTGAAGCGACGCCTGCGGCGCGCCGTTACAGCGTAAACGCGCCCGGCAGCAACGCGCGGGCCGTCGTGATCTCGACGGCCCCTTTCAGGTTGGCGAGAATCACTTCGATGTCGGGCTTGCCGATCTCGATGATCACCTGACGACATGCGCCGCACGGCGCGATCGGTCCGTCCGTGTCGCCGACGACCGCGAGCCGCGCGAAATCGCCCGGCCGATAACCGGCGGCGATCGCCGCGAACAGCGCCGTGCGTTCCGCGCAATTGCACAGTCCGTACGACGCGTTCTCGACGTTGCAGCCGTGGAAAATCGTCCCGTCGCGCGCCTGCAGCGCCGCGCCGACCTTGAAGCGCGAATACGGCGCATACGCGCGGTCGCGCGCCGCCTTCGCCTGTTCGATCAGTTCGTCTCGTTCCATCGAGGTCTCCGCGGCAGGGTCAGCCGATCTGCCGGTAAAGGGTCGGCGGCGCTTCGCCGGTCTCGCCGAGTACGTAGCTGCGGCGAATCGCATCCGCCGCATGGGCCGCGGCCGCTTCGTCGCGGGCATGCACGAAGCCGAGCGGCTCGCCGGCCCCGATACGCTGCCCGATCTCCGCGAGCGCCGACAGGCCGACGCTGACGTCGATCGCGTCCTCCGCGCGCGTGCGGCCGCCGCCGAGCGCGACCACCGCCAGCCCGAGCGCACGGCAATCGACGCGCTGCACCACGCCGCCCGCGGGCGCCGGAACCGGCACGATCACCGCGGCCCGCGCCAGATGCCGCGCCGGTGCGTCGATCAGGTCGGCGGGGCCGCCGAGCGCGACGACCATGCGCGCGAAACGCTCGACCGCCGCGCCCGAATCGAGCGCGCGCTGGAGCTGCTCGCGCGCGTGAGCGGCGTCGCGCGCCAGCCCACCGGTGACGAGCAGTTCGGCCGACAGCGCCATCGTCACGTCGTGCAAGCGCGCGGGGCGCGACTTGCCCGTCAGGTAGTCGATCGCGCACGCCACCTCGAGCGCGTTGCCTGCGCACGGCGCGAGCGACTGGTTCATGTCGGTGAGGATCGCGGTCGTCTTCATGCCGGCGCCGTTGCCGACGTCGACGATGCTGCGCGCCAGTTCCGCCGATTTCTCCGCGGTCGGCATGAACGCGCCGGAGCCGACCTTGACGTCCATCACGAGCCCGTCGAGCCCCGCCGCGAGTTTCTTCGACAGGATCGACGCGGTGATCATCGCGACCGATTCGACGGTCGCCGTCACGTCGCGGATCGCATAGATGCGCTTGTCGGCCGGCGCGAGCCGCGCGGTCTGCCCGATGATCGCGACGCCGACCTCGCGCACCGTGCGGCGAAACGCGTCCGTATCGGGCATCACGTCGTAACCGGGAATCGCGCTGAGCTTGTCGAGCGTACCGCCGGTATGGCCGAGCCCGCGCCCCGAGATCATCGGCACGTAGCCGCCGCACGCGGCTACCATCGGCCCGAGCATCAGCGACACGACGTCGCCGACGCCACCCGTCGAATGCTTGTCGATCACCGGCCCGCCGAGATCGAGCGCACGCCAGTCGAGCACGTCGCCCGAATCGCGCTGCGCGAGCGTCAGCGCGACGCGTTCGTCCGTGCTGAGGTCGTTGAAATACACGGCCATCGCGAACGCGGCCACCTGGCCCTCGGTCACGCTGCCGTCGGTCACGCCGCGCACGAACGCGGCTATGCCGTCGCGATCGAGCGGCTGCCCGTCGCGCTTCCTGCGAATGAATTCCTGCGGTAGAAACATCGTTGCCTCGCTTCGATCGATCGGAGTCTACTGCATGGCTTGGAGCCTGTTATCGGCGTGAACAGGCGCTAATGCAGCGAGAAAAACAGGCCGGCAATCGCCGCGCTCATCAGGTTCGACAGCGTCGCCGCCGTCAGCGCGCGCAAGCCGAGCCGCGCGACGTCCGAGCGGCGCTCGGGCGCGACCGCGCTGAAGCCGCCCGCGAGAATCGCGATCGACGAGAAGTTCGCGAAGCCGCACAGCGCGAACGACACGATCGCGAGCGTCTTCGCGTCGAGCACCTGGAGGCCGGCCGCCGCCGCGTGAGCACCGCCCTTCAGGTACGGCGACAGGTCGCCGTACGCGACGAATTCGTTGAAGATCAGCTTCTCGCCGATGAAGTTGCCGGCCAGCGCCGCATCGTGCCACGGCACGCCGATGATCCACGCAAGCGGCGCGAACAGGTGGCCGATGATGCCGACCAGCGTGACCTGCGGAAAGCCCGCGAACGCGGCCGCGCCGCCGACGATCAGGTTCATCAGTGCGATGAGCCCGACGAACGCGATCAGCATCGCGCCGACGTTGATCGCGATCCGCAGGCCGACCGATGCGCCGGATGCGGCCGCCTCGATCACGTTGGCGGCCCGCTTGTCGTCGAAATCGAGGCCGTCGACCACCACGCGGCTCGGCTCGACGGTCGGGAACAGCAGCTTGCCGAACAGCAGCCCGCCCGGCACCGCCATGAACGATGCGGCGAGCAGATACTCCATCTTCACGCCGAGGCCGGCGTAGCCGACCAGCACCGAGCCCGCGACCGACGCCATGCCGCTCGCCATCACCGTGAAGATCTCGGCGCTCGTCATGTTGCGCACGAACGGCTTCACGAGCGCGGGCATCTCGCTCTGCCCGAGGAAGATCGTCGCGACGGCCGAGCACGCCTCGATGCGGCTCACGCCGAGCACTTTCGCGAGCCCCGCGCCGAGGATCGCGACGATCCACTTCATCACGCCGATGTAATACAGCACCGAGATCAGCGCGGTGACGAAGATGATCATCGGCAGCACGCGCAGGCCGAACACGAATCCGCCATCGCCGAACAACTGGAACATCCGCGCGTCGACCAGCCCGCCGAACACGAACGCGATGCCGTGATTGCCCATGTCGAGCACGCGATTGACGCCGTTCGCGGCCGCGGCCAGCGCCGCGCGCCCCGACGGCACGAACAGCACCAGCGCACCGATCGCGAACTGCGTGAGCAGCGCGGCGATCATGGTTCGCACGCTGACCGCGCGGCGGTTGTTCGACAGCAGATACGCGACCAGCAACAGAAACAGCATACCGAGGAGACTGCGCAGAATATCCACCTTGTGCTCCTTTCTCACTATTTGAACTGTTCGGCGGGCGACCCGTGCCCGCGACCCGCGTGATCGGGTGGGTGGATGTTACTCGCACGATACGTGCGCCGGCAACGTCGCCAAAATCGTCGACATCAATGGCATCGATCGTTTCTATTTTCGTGCTTCGACTGCTTGATCAGTTATGCTATGTACCTGCCTAAAATGCGCTCGGGACGTGCCGTTCGAACGGACACGTCCCGCACGACACGCGTCGTTCAACCCGCGCGTTCGACCGGATGCGGCTCGCGCAGACGGTTCGCGATCCGTGCCGCCTCGTAGTAGCCTGCCCCCGGCGGGCGCTTCAGGTAACGGCCCGCGCCGCGCACCGCGCGCAATTCGCCGTCGGCCCACGCGAGTGCGCCGCGCGTAAGCGTGTGCGTCGCGACACCCTGCACGGTCATCCCCTCGAACACGTTGAAGTCGACCTGCTGATGATGCGTCTTCACCGAAATCGTCTTCGTCGCGGCCGGGTCCCACACGACGAGGTCGGCATCGGCGCCGACCTGCACGGCGCCCTTGCGCGGATACAGGTTGAAGATCTGCGCGGCGTTCGTCGATGTGATCCGCACGAATTCGTTCGGCGTGATTCGGCCATGATTCACGCCGTGATGCCACAGCACCGACATGCGATCCTCGACGCCGCCGCAGCCGTTGGGGATCTTCGTGAAATCGTTGCGGCCCATCGCCTTCTGCGACGCGCAGAACACGCAGTGGTCGGTCGCCGTCGTATGCAGCTGCCCCGACTGCAGCCCGCGCCACAGCGCCTCGCGATGCTCGGCCGAGCGAAACGGCGGGCTCATCACGTGGGCCGCCGCGCGCGTCCAGTCCGGATCGCGATAGACGGCCTCGTCGATCACGAGATGGCCCGGCAACACTTCGCCGAACACGCGCAGCCCTTCGCTGCGCGCGCGCGTGATCACATCCACCGCATCCTTCGCCGACACGTGCACGATATACACGGGCACGCCGAGCACCTGCGCGATACGGATCGCGCGGTTCGCGGCTTCGCCCTCCACCTCCGGCGGCCGCGACAGCGGATGCGCCTCCGGCCCCGTCATGCCGCGCGCGAGCAGTGCCTTCTGCAGTTGGAACACGAGTTCGCCGTTCTCCGCGTGCACGGTCGGCAACGCACCGAGTTCGAGCGAACGCGTGAAGCTGTTCACGAGAATCTCGTCGTCGGCCATGATCGCGTTCTTGTACGCCATGAAATGCTTGAAGCTCGACACGCCGTGCTCGCGCACGAGCGTGCCCATGTCGCGGTGCACGCTGTCGTCCCACCACGTCACGGCGACGTGAAACCCGTAGTCGGACGCCGACTTCTCGGCCCAGCCGCGCCATTCGCGGAATGCATCCATCAGCGGCTGTTTCGGGCTCGGAATCACGAAGTCGATGATGCTCGTCGTGCCGCCCGACAGCCCGGCAGCGGTGCCCGAGTAGAAGTCGTCGCTCGCGGTCGTGCCCATGAACGGCAGTTCCATGTGCGTATGCGGATCGATGCCGCCCGGCATCACGTACTGGTCGTGCGCGTCGACGACGGTCGCGCCGGCCGGCGCGTCGATCCGCTCCGCAATCTGCAGGATCGTGCCGCCGTCCTGCGGGTCCGCGCAGAGTACGTCCGCACGATAGGAACGGTCCGCATCGACCACGGTGCCGCCACGAATCAGGATTGCCATTTCGTTGCCTCCTCGTTGACTGTCGGGTGCCGCATGCCGCGCGCGAGTCGCCTCCGGCTCGCGCGTCATGCGCTCGCGATCTGCGCGCGCTGTCCGGCGCGCCGCTTCATCCAGGTGCCGTACACGCCGGACGCCAGCACGAGGCCGACGAACCACGCGTACGTGTAAAGCGTGTTGAAGAACGCCGGCACGTTCGGGAACGACGCCGGAAACGCCGTATGCAGGAAGCCCGGCAGGTTCGGCAGCACGCCGACCGCGAGCGCGACCAGCGCGGCCGGGTTCCAGCCGCGCGCGTAGCTGAAGTCGCCGCCCTCGTCGAACAATGCGCGCGTATCGAGCTGCGTGCCGCGAATCAGGAAATAGTCGACCATCAGGATGCCCGCGACCGGCCCGAGCAACGCCGAATAGCCGACGAGCCAGGTGAAGATATAGCCGTCCGTCGTCGCGAGGATCTTCCACGGCATCATCACGATCGCGATCGTCGCGGTGATCATCCCGCCCGCGCGATACGAGATCGCCTTCGGCCACAGACTCGAAAAATCGTAAGCAGGACCAACGAGATTCGCGGCGAGGTTGCAGCACATCGTGTCGAGCGTGAGGATCACGAGCGCGATGCCGACACCGATGCCGGTCATCCGGCTCGTCAGGTCGATCGGATCCCAGATCGCGTTGCCGTAGATCACGACGGTCGCCGACGTCACGACGACCGACACCACCGACAGCAGCGCCATCGGCAGCGGCAGCCCGATCGACTGCCCGATCACCTGGTCGCGCTGCGAATGCGCGAAGCGCGTGAAATCGGGGATGTTCAGCGCGAGCGTCGCCCAGAAGCCGACCATTGCGGTCAGGCCCGGCCAGAAGGTCGCCCAGAACAGCCCGGCCTTCTTGCCGCCCGCCGCGAACTGCGACGGCGCCGACAGCATCGAGCCGAACCCGCCCGCCTTCGACGTCGCCCACCACACGAGCGCCACGCACATCACGACCTTGATCGGCGCTGACCAGCTTTCGAGCCAGCGGATCGAATCGGTGCCGTGCAGGATGAAGTACAGCTGCAGCGCCCAGAACACGAGGAAGCACGCGAGCTGCCCGAACGAGATGCCGACGAGCGGCAGCGCCGCGCCGTGCAGCACATTGCCGGTCAGAATGTTCAGCAGCGTGTAGATCGCGCTGCCGCCGAGCCAGGTCTGGATGCCATACCAGCCGCAGGCGACGATCGCGCGCAACAGCGCCGGCAGCTTTGCGCCCTGCGTGCCGAACGACGCGCGCACGAGCACCGCGTACGGAATCCCGTGCTTCGCGCCCGCATGGCCGATCAGCAGCATCGGCACGAGCACGATCAGGTTGCCGAGCAGCACCGTCGTCACCGCCTGCCATGGCGACATGCCTTCCTGGATCAGCCCGGCCGCAAGCATGTACGACGCGATGTTCATCACCATCCCGACCCACAGCGCCGCGAAGTGGTACCACTTCCACGTGCGCTGCGCCGGCGTCGTCGGCGCGAGGTCGTCGTTGTACAGGCTGCCGCCGTGCGCCGCGGCGCTGTCGGGATCGGCGGGATTCGCTGCGTATTTCATCGATCGCACTCCACGAAAACGTCGGCGCCGGCATCGTGCGATGCCGGCCCGATGAAACGAAAAGCGGCGGCGCGGCACCTCCCGCGCCACCGGCCACCGGTCAGGCCGCCTTCGCGTGCTTCTCGGGCGCGGCCGCCGGGCCGCCGCTCGCACCGGCATCCGCGCTCGCCGGATTGTTCGGATGCGTGGTCCAGTTCGCGTAGTCGCCCGAATCGACGCGCTCCATCGTGATGCATTGCTCGACCGGACACACATGCATGCAAAGATTGCACCCGACGCACTCCGAATCGACCACTTCGAAATGCCGCACGCCGTCCTTCGTCGCCGTGATCGCCTGGTGCGACGTGTCCTCGCATGCGATATGGCACAGCCCGCACTGGATGCAGCGGTCCTGGTCGATGCGCGCCTTGATGTCGTACTTCAGGTTCAGGTATTTCCAGTCGGTCACGTTCGGCACCGCGCGGCCGCGGATGTCGTCGAGCGTCGCGTAGCCCTTCTCGTCCATCCAGTTCGACAGCCCGTCGACGAGATCCGACACGATCCGGAAGCCGTAATGCATCGCGGCGGTGCACACCTGCACGCTGCCGGCGCCGAGCACCATGAACTCGGCCGCGTCGCGCCATGACGAGATGCCGCCGATGCCCGAGATCGGCAGGTTCGGCGTTTCCGGATCGCGTGCGATCTCCGCGACCATGTTCAGCGCGATCGGCTTGACCGCCGGGCCGCAATAGCCGCCGTGCGTGCCCTTGCCGTCGACGGTCGGCACCGGCGCCATCTGGTCGAGATCGACCGCGACGATCGAGTTGATCGTGTTGATCAGCGACACCCCGTCCGCGCCGCCCTTGTACGCGGCGCGCGATCCCATCCGGATGTCGCTGATGTTCGGCGTGAGTTTCACGAGGCATGGCAGCTTCGTGCCTTCCTTCACCCAGCGCGTGACCATCTCGACGTATTCGGGCACCTGCCCGACCGCCGCGCCCATCCCGCGCTCGCTCATCCCGTGCGGGCAGCCGAAGTTCAGCTCGACTGCATCGGCGCCGGTATCCTCGACGAGCGGCAGGATCCATTTCCAGTCGCGCTCGTTGCACGGCACCATCAGCGACACGATCAGCGCGCGGTCCGGCCAGTCGCGCTTCACCTGCGCGATTTCTCTCAGGTTCACGTCGAGCGGACGGTCGGTGATCAGCTCGATATTGTTCAGCCCCGCGATGCGCTGGCCGTTCCACTGCACCGCGCCATAGCGCGAACTGACGTTGACGACGTGCGGATCGAGCCCGAGCGTCTTCCAGACGACGCCGCCCCAGCCGGCCTCGAACGCGCGATTGACGTTGTAGGCCTTGTCGGTCGGCGGCGCGGACGCCAGCCAGAAGGGGTTCGGCGAAGTGATGCCTGCGAGGGTGCAGCGAAGATCGGCCATGTTCGGCTCCGTGAGAAGGGGGTCGTGTTCGGTGTGCCGGCGGTGCGCCGCGCGTTCAGGCCGCCTTCGCGGCGCGCGCGGCGAGCGTCGCGTCGATCGACGCAGCCGCGCGCTTGCCGTCCTGCACGGCCTGTACCGTGAGGTCGACGCCGTCGGTCGCCGCGCAGTCGCCGCCGGCCCATACGTCCGGCAGCGCCGTGCGCCTGTCCGCATCCACCGCGATACGCGCGCCGTCCGCGGTCAGCAACATGGCCGCGATACCGTCCGGCACGAGCGTCTGGCCGATCGCCTTCAGCACCATGTCCGCGTCGACGGTGAAGCGCTCGCCCGATGCGGCCTCGAATTCGACGCCCGTCACCTGCCCGTTCGCGCCCGCCATGCGCACCGGCTTCGCGTGCGTGACGAGCGCGACGCCGCTCTTCTGCGCGAACTCGCGCTCGGCCCACGTCGCGCTCATCGCGTCCACGCCGCGCCGGTACACCATCGTCACGCGCTCGGCGCCGAGCTTGCGGCTCTGCACCGCCGCATCGATCGCCGTATTGCCGCCGCCGATCACGACCACGCGCCGCCCGACCGGCACGTTCGCGAGCTCGTCGGCCTGCCGCACCTGCTCGATGAAATCGACCGCATTCATCACGCCGCCCAGTTGCTCGCCGTCGATCGCGAGCGCACGCACGCCGCCGAGCCCCATCGCGAGGAATACCGCGTCGTGCTGCTCGCGCAGCGCGTCGAGCGTCACGTCGCGTCCGAGCGCCACGCCCGTCTCCAGCGTGATGCCGCCCACCGACAGCAGCCACTCGACCTCGCGCTGCGCGAAATCGTCCACGGTCTTGTATGCGGCGATTCCGTATTCGTTGAGGCCCCCGGCCTTCGGGCGCGCGTCGAACAGCGTGACGCGGTGCCCGGCGAGTGCGAGCCGGTGCGCGCACGCGAGCCCGGCCGGCCCCGCGCCGACCACCGCCACCTGGCGGCCCGTCTCGGGCGCGCGCCGGAACTGCACCGCGCCCGTCTGCATCGCCCAGTCGGTCGCATGCCGCTGCAGCGCGCCGATCGCAACCGGCTGCGCATCCTGATGGTTGCGCACGCATGCACCTTCGCACAGGATCTCCGTCGGGCACACGCGTGCGCACATCCCGCCGAGTGGATTCGCGGACAGGATGTCCATCGCCGCGCCTTTCAGGTTGCCGTTGCCGATCTTGCGGATGAAGCTCGGGATGTCGATCTGCGTCGGGCACGCGTGCACGCACGGCGCGTCGTAACAGTAATGGCAGCGGCTCGCGGCGGCCGCCGCGGCAGTCGGATCGAGCAGCGGCGCGATATCGGCGAACTCGCACGAGAGTTGCGTGGACGACAGGCGATGCGCGGCGATATCGCCGGTTGGCTTGGTGGTCATACGCGTTCCTTCGACTGGGTGGAGACAAAGCCGTCCCCGCCGGCTGCGAATGCACAGTCGGGGCGGTCATGCTTAGGCCTGCGAATTTCGAACTCCAGGCAGCCTCGCGGCTGCTACGGTCGGTTCGTCATGAAGCCGGCTCGCATGCGCGCGACAGCATCGCGTGCAGCAACACGTTCGCGCCGGCCTCGATCCATGCGGGCGTCGCGTCCTCGATCTCGTTGTGGCTGATGCCGTCGACGCAGGGCACGAACACCATCGACGTCGGCGCGACCTGCGCCAGATAGCACGCGTCGTGGCCCGCGCCCGACACGATGTCGCGATGCGAGTAGCCGAAGCGTTCGGCCGCGTCGCGCACGGCCGCCACGCATGCCGGATCGAACGCGACCGGCTTGTAATAGAAAATCTGCTCGAGTTCGGTGTCGAGCCCGATGTCGGCCGCGATGCGCGCGACGCCGTCGCGCAGCGCCGCATCCATCTTCGCGAGCACGGCATCGTCCGGATGACGGAAATCGACGGTGAAGAACACGCGGCCGGGAATCACGTTGCGCGAGTTCGGGTGGACCTGCATCATGCCGACCGTCGCGCAACCGAACGGCGCGTGATCGAGGCCGATCCGGTTGACGAGATCGACCACGCGCGACGCGCCGAGCAACGCGTCGCGGCGGCGCGGCATCGGCGTCGGTCCCGCGTGCGCTTCCTGGCCGGTGAACGTGATCTCGTACCACCGCTGCCCCTGCGCGTCGGTCACGACGCCGATCGTCTTGCATTCCGCTTCGAGAATCGGCCCCTGCTCGATATGCAGTTCGAATGCCGCATGCAGCTTGCGCCCGCCGCACGGCACGTCGCCCGCGTAGCCGATGCGCGCCAGTTCCTCGCCGATCGTCTTGCCGTCGACGTCCTTGCGAGACAGCCCGTATTCGAGCGGGAACACGCCCGCGAACACGCCCGACGCGACCATCGCGGGCGCGAAGCGCGAGCCCTCCTCGTTGGTCCAGATCACGACCTCGACCGGATGCTCGGTCTCGATGCCGTGATCGTTGAGACTGCGAATCACCTCGAGGCCGCCGAGCACGCCGTAGATGCCGTCGAAACGCCCGCCGGTCGGCTGCGAATCCGCGTGCGAGCCCGTGACGACCGGCGCCGCGTCGGCCACGCGGCCCGCGCGGCGCATGAACACGTTGCCCATCGTATCGACCGTCACCGTGCAGCCGGCGGCCTTCGCCCAGCCGACGATCAGGTCGCGGCCGGCCTTGTCGAGATCGGTCAGCGCGAGTCGGCACACGCCGCCTTTCGGTGTCGCGCCGATTTTCGCGATCTCCATCAGGCTCTCCCACAACCGCTTGCCGTCGACCTTGATCGACGTGTCGAAAGCTGCCCGCTTCACTGTTTCCGATACTGCGTTCATTCGTATCGCTCCTGTGGGGTCGGTGATGTCGTCGGCCCGGTCCGTGCCGGTGCACGCGAGGCCTGTTTCGGGGCACGCCGCCCGGACGCGGTGCATGCTCCGCCGGTTCGCGAAACGCGTTAAATCCTGTCCGATTGGACAGGTTTTAGACGATCAAAATGACCAGCGCAACGTCTTTCTTGCGCGACGCACCTGAGCGAGAAACGTGCCATCTCAACGCAGCATCGCCGTGGAGCGGCGGCATCTCCGCGCGTGTGCGCGACGCGAATCAGCGGCTAGAATGAAGCCCAACGCGGCATGCCCGCCGCGCGAGGGTAACGATGAGACATGACGAGGCGACAATCGCAGCCACCGACCGGGACGAAACGCCGGCGCCTTTGCGGCGACGCAAGGCGCACATTCGCGAGTCCAACGAAGCGCATCTGCTCGCGTGCGCGGAAGCCGTATTCGCGGAACGCGGGCTCGCCGGCGCCAGCACCTCGATGATCGCGGAGCGCGCCGGCCTGCCGAAGGCGAACGTGCACTACTACTTCCCGACCAAGCTCGCGCTGTACCGCCGCGTGCTCGACGACCTGTTCGAGGACTGGCATCGCGCGGCCGGCTCGTTCGAGGCCGGCGACGATCCGGTGGAGGCGATCGGCGGCTACGTGCGCGCGAAGATGGCGCTGTCGCAGCGGCGCCCGCTCGGCTCGAAGGTCTGGGCCAACGAGATCATCCACGGCGCGGAGCACATGCAGGACATCCTGTCGCAACGCGTGAAGCCGTGGTTCGACACGCGCATCAAGGTGATCGAAGGCTGGATCGCGCGCGGCCTGCTCGCGCCGATCGACCCGCATGCGCTGATGTACCTGATCTGGGCAACCACGCAGCACTACGCGGATTTCGATGCGCAGATTCGCGCGCTGAGCGGCAAGCGCGCGTTCACGAAGAAGGCGTTCGACGAAAAGACCGAGCAGGTCGTGCAGCTCGTGATTCGCGCGTGCGGCGCGGTGTCGCCGAATGTGAAGTCGTAACGCGACGCGACGATCCGTCGAATAAAAACGGGCGGCGCGCACCACACGGGGGATGTCCCGTGCAATACGCGCCGCCCGTGTCGGCGGTGGGTGCGAACGATTCGCTGCGTTACGCGATGCGCTCGATCGCGACGGCCGTCGCTTCGCCGCCGCCGATGCACAGCGATGCGATACCGCGCGTCAGGCCGTACGTTTCGAGCGCGGCCAGCAGCGTCACCATCACGCGCGCACCCGATGCACCGATCGGATGCCCGAGCGCGCACGCGCCGCCGTGTACGTTGACCTTCTCGTGCGGCAGGTCGAGATCGCGCATCGCGGCCATCGGCACCACCGCGAACGCTTCGTTGATCTCGAACAGGTCGACGTCGCGCAGGTTCCAGCCGGTTTTCTCCGACAGCTTGCGCAGCGCGCCGATCGGCGCGGTCGCGAACAGGCCGGGCTTGTCCGCATAAGTCGAATGCCCGACGATCACGGCCTTCGGCGTAAGGCCGAGGCGCTCGGCTTCCGAGCGGCGCATCATCACGAGCGCGGCCGCGCCGTCCGAGATCGACGACGCGTTCGCGGCCGTCACCGTGCCGCCGTCGCGAAACGCCGGCTTCAGCGTCGGAATCTTGTCGAGTTTCGCCTTGCCCGGCTGCTCGTCGATCGACACGATGCTTTCCGTCTTGCCGGCCTTCACGGTCACCGGCGCGATTTCCGACGCGAAATGCCCTTCGGCGATCGCGCGCTGCGCCCGCGTGAGCGATGCAATCGCAAACGCGTCCTGCGCGTCGCGCGTGAACTGGTAGGCCTGCGCGCAATCCTCGGCGAACGTGCCCATCAGGCGGCCCTTTTCATAGGCGTCCTCGAGCCCGTCGAGGAACATGTGGTCGAGCACCTGCCCATGCCCCATGCGCATGCCCGCGCGCGCCTTCGGCAGCAGGTACGGCGCATTCGTCATGCTCTCCATCCCGCCCGCGACGGCGACGCCCGCCGACCCCGCCAGCAGCAGGTCGTGCGCGAACATCGCCGCCTTCATCCCCGAACCGCACATCTTGTTGACCGTGGTCGCGCCCGCCGCGAGCGGCAGGCCGGCCTTCAGCGCGGCCTGTCGCGCGGGCGCCTGCCCCTGCCCGGCCGGCAACACGCAGCCGAACACGATTTCGTCGATGCGTTCGGCCGGCACGTTCGCGCGCTCGAGCGCGGCACGAATCGCCACCGCGCCGAGGTCGCTCGCGCTGGCTGCCGCCAGGTCGCCCTGAAAACCACCCATCGGCGTGCGCGCCGCGCCCACGATTACGATCGGATCCTGAGTCGTCATGATTCGCTTCCTCCAGTGTCAGCGCGGTGCCATGCGCAACGCGCCATCGAGACGGATGACTTCGCCGTTCAGCATCGTGTTCTCGACGATGTGGCGCACCAGCGCCGCAAATTCTTCCGGGCGGCCGAGCCGCGGCGGGAACGGCACGCTCTTGCCGAGCGCGTCCTGCACGTCCTGCGGCATGCCGGCCATCATCGGCGTCGCGAAGATGCCGGGCGCGACCGTCACGACGCGAATGCCGAAGCGCGCGAGCTCGCGTGCGATCGGCAGCGTCATGCCCACCACGCCGCTCTTCGACGCCGCATACGCGGCCTGTCCGATCTGCCCGTCGAACGCCGCGACCGACGCCGTATTGACGATCACGCCGCGCTCGCCTTCCGCGTCGGCGTCCTGCTTCGACATCGCTTCGGCGGCTAGCCGAACCATGTTGAACGTGCCGACCAGGTTGATCGACACCGCGCGCGCGAAGCGGTCGAGCGAATGCGGGCCGTCGCGGCCCACGACCTTCTCGCCCGGTGCGACGCCCGCGCAATTGACGAGCACGTCGACACGGCCGAACGCGTCGCGCGCGGCGGCGACGGCCGCCTGACCGTCGGCTTCGCTCGTCACGTCGGTCCTCACGAACCGCGCGGCCGCGCCGAGTTCGTTCGCGAGGCTCGCGCCCGCTTCTTCGTTGACATCCAGCAGCACGGCCTTGCCGCCTTGCGCGACGACCATGCGCGCCACCGCGGCGCCGAGGCCGGAACCTGCGCCCGTAATCAGAAAAACGCGATCCTTGATATTCATTCGCAGTCCATATTCAGGGTTGAGCGGCCTTCTCGGCTTCCATCTTGCGCAACACGAAGCGCTGGATCTTGCCGCTCGGGGTTTTCGGCAGCGCGTCGACGAAGTCGATCGCGCGCGGATAAGCGTGAGCGGACAGCCGCCGCTTCACGTGCAGACTCAATTCCTCGGCCAGTTCCGGCGTGCCGTCGAACCCTTTCGACAGGACGACGAACGCCTTCACGATTTCAGTGCGCTCGGGGTCGGGCACGCCGATCACGGCGGCCTCGCTGACGGCCGGATGCTCGATCAGCGCGCTTTCCACGTCGAACGGACCGATCCGGTAGCCCGACGACGTGATCACGTCGTCCGAGCGGCCGATGAAGCTCACGGTGCCGTCCGGCTCCAGCTCGACGTTGTCGCCGGTCCGGTAGTAGCCGCCCGCGATCGCCGGCGTGTCCTGCTGCCAGTAGCCGGAGAACCACAGCAGCGGCGAGCGCGCGATGTCGATCGCGAGGGTGCCGGGCTCGCCGGGGCCGAGTTCGCGGCCGGCTTCGTCGAGCACCGCAACACGGTAGCCGGGCAGCGCGAGGCCGGCCGAACCGACGTGCACGACATGCGTGAGGCCGTGATGGTTGTTCACGACCATGCCGAGCTCGGTCTGGCCGTAGTGATCGTGGATCGGCGCACCGAGCGCCGCGTGGAACCAGCGCACGACTTCCGGATTCAGCGGTTCGCCGGCACTGCTGACCACGCGCAGCTGGCCTTTCAGCCGCGCGGCCGCTTCGTTGCCGGCCGCCATCAGCATCCGGTACGCGGTCGGCGAACCCGCGAGGCTCGTGATGCCGAGCCGTTCGATCACGTCGTACGTGCTGTCGACCGTGAAGCCGCCCTCGTAGAGCGTCGTTGCATGACCGAGCAGCAACGGGCCCGTGATCGCGTAATAAAGCCCGTACGCCCAGCCCGGGTCGGCGATATTCCAGAACCGGTCGGTGTTGCGCAGATCCACCGCTTCGCGCATGTACGCGCCGAACGCGAGCAACGCATACAGCGGCACCGGCACGCCCTTTGGCAGACCCGTCGTGCCCGACGTCGACATCATCATGAACAGGTCGGCCCCCTTGCGCAGCACGGGCTCGAACCAGTCGGACTGCACCTCGAGCGCCGCCCGGAAATCGATGTCGCCGTCCGGCAGCGTGTCGCTCGCTTCGCGCACCGTCGCGACCGGCGGGCAATCGGCGATTTCGTCGAGCTTCGCGCGATTCGCGACATTGGTTACGACGAGCCGCGCACCGCTCATGCGCAGCCGATGCTCGATCGCCTTCGGGCCGAACGCCGTGAACAAGGGCTGGTACACGGCGCCCGCGCGCCACGTGCCGAGGATCGTCGCGACGAGCTCCGGTGTGCGCGGCAGCAGGCCGGCCACCACGTCGCCGGGCTTCACGCCCTGTGCGACCAGCAGGTTAGCGACCCGGGCCGACAACGCCTGCATCTGCGCGAACGTGAAGCGGCGGCGCTGCCCGGCGGCGTCGATCCAGTCGAGCGCGATCGCGTCCGCCTTCGCGTGGCGGTCGCAGCATTCGACACACGCGTTCAGGCCGCGCTCCAGATCGCCGTTCAGTTGCGCGGCGGCGGTCTCGATACTGAACCGGGCCACGGCGTCGGCATAGGCCGGCACCGGCCGGGCGGTAGCTCCTTCGGGCATGCGTGTCTCCTGTTCGTTATGGCCGCCGTCGAGCCAGCGCGCGACGGGGATACATCGATAGTAGACAGCCGCTACATTGCAATCAATGACAAACGGAATCTAGAATCGTGATCGTTTTTGCCATGCCGGGAGGGTGCTGGGAAATGGGGCCGCAGATGATTTCGCCGGATTTCGTCGACGATGCGCTCGCGTGCCTGCGCCGGCATGGTCTGCCGACCGCGCCCGTGCTGCGCACCGCCGGGCTGCCGGCGGCCGTGCACGCGCCCGTCACGCCGCAACAGTACGGCCGGCTATGGCTTGCGATCGCCGGCGCGCTCGACGACGAATTCTTCGGGCTCGCCGCGCGCCCGATGCGGCGCGGCAGCTTTACGCTGCTGTGCCATGCGGTGCTACATGCCGGCACGCTCGACAAGGCGCTGCGGCGCGCGTTGCAGTTCCTGCGGGTCGTGCTCGACGAGCCGCACGGCGAACTTGTCGTGGCTGACGGGCAGGCGCAGATCGTGCTGGCGCAATCGGGCGCGCCGTACCCGGCGTTCGCGTACCGGACGTTCTGGCTGATCCTGCTCGGCGTCGCGTGCTGGCTGATCGGCCGGCGCATCCCGCTGCAGCGCATCGATTTCGCGTGCCCGAGCCCCGGCCAGCGCAGCGACTATCACCAGTTCTTCGGCGTCCCCGTGCATTTCGAGCGGCCCGACAGCCGGCTCGCGTTCAATGCCGCATACCTCGCGCTGCCGACGATCCGTTCGGAGCAGGCGCTGAAGACCTTCCTGCGCGGCGCGCCCGGCAATCTGCTCGTGCGCTACCGGCACGACACGGGCTGGGTCGCGAAGACGCGCGCGCACCTGAAGGCGCGGCCGGCCGCCGAGTGGCCCGACTTCGACACGCTGGCCGTGTACCTCGACACGACGCCGGCGACGCTGCGACGGCGTTTGCGCAGCGAAGGGCAAAGCTTCGCGGCGATCAAGGACGAGTTGCGCGGCGCGCTCGCGCAGTCGCTGCTGCGCGGGCACGCGCTGAGCGTCGCGGAGATCGCGGCCGAGCTCGGCTTCACCGAGCCGAGCGCGTTTCATCGCGCGTTCCGGAAATGGACCGGCACGAGCCCCGGCGCCTATCGGCGCGACGTGCATGCGGCGGAAGCGGAGTCGTGAATGCCGGTGGGCGCGAGCGTCTCGTCGTGTGCCGTCGATACGCCCGGCTCTGCCTTTTTCCAGCCCCTTGCGCAAGGTCTGCTCGCCGAGATAGTTCTCGAGCGTCTTCGGCACGTGGCCGCCCTTGCGTTCCGGTGAGATTCTGCGTAGCGCTCACCGCACCACGGAGCGTGGCATGACGTTGCACCCCGTTCCGTCTGACCACATACTGGTCGGCCCGTCCGAACGAGGTTGCGTCGATGGTGAATACCGCTGAGAGCGCCGCTTCGATCTTCGGCGTGATCGGAACGGCCGTGTCGTTGCTGGCAGCGATTCCTTACGCGCTCGCGATCTACCGGCGGACCGTTCGCCCGCATCTGTTCACGTGGCTCGTGTGGTCGGTCGTCACGGCGATCGCGGCCGCCGGCCAGTTCGTCGCGGGCGCGGGACCGTCCGCATGGTGCACGGCGGCGATTGCCATCACATGCTTTCTGACGCTGATCGCCAGCCTGTTTCGCGGCGAGCGCGGCTGGACGGGCCTCGACTGGTTGTTCCTGTGCGCGGCGCTATCGGCCATTCCGCTGTGGATGCTGACCGACGATCCGACTGTGTCGATCTGCCTGGTTACGCTGATCGAGCTTGCCGGCCTCGGCCCGACCGTGCGCAAGACGATCCGCGATCCGTGGAGCGAGAGCCTCGCCTATTTCGCGCTGTGCGTGCTCAAGTACGCGCTGGCGTTGCTGGCGCTGAGCACATGGAGTGTCGCGGTCGCGTTCTATCCGGCCGTCAACCTCATCGCGTCGATCGGCATCTGCCTGGTGATGCTCGTCCGGCGTCAGTCGTTGTCGAATGCGCGGTAGGCTGCGTTCGTCGCCGCCATACCGCTTCCCTTCCGAAAATGATGCGAGGCCTGACATGGATGCAATCCGTGCCGTCATCGAACCCAGCGAAACTGCGCTGCGCGCCGCGATGCTGGCCAACGACGTCGATGTGCTCGACACGCTGCTGGACGACGATCTGGTGTTTACAGTCCCGACCGGTCAGGTCATCTCGAAAGAGGACGACCTGGCCGCGCATCGCGCGAAGCTTCTGCGTCTCGACACACTCGACGTCCACGAGATGCGCGCATGCGCGATCGACGGGATGATTCTGACCACGACGCGAGCGACCCTCATCGGTCGTTTCGATGGCACGGCATTCGCCGGCACGTTTGCCTATACGCGCCTGTGGCGTCGATCGGGCGCCAACTGGCGCGTCATCGCCGGGCATGCATCGCAGGTCATGTAGCTGCGGCGAGCGTGTGCGGATGAGCCGCGTCAGGCAATGCTGCTGCGAGCGGGCCGGTTGTCGATCGAGCGGTGAGACGCCGCGATCCGGATGCTGCACTGATGAAATCGCCGACCATGGTGGTATCGGCCATGACGAGAGTCGAAATGAACGAGCTATTTACCGTGCGTCCTGCGCGTGCCGCGGACGCGGACGAACTCACGCAATTGGCGCGCCTTTCGAAGGCACATTGGGGCTATCCGAAGGAATGGCTCGACTTGTGGCAAAACGATCTTGCGATTTCGCCGGAGACGATCGAAGGAGCGATCGGTTACGTCGCGGAATCGGGCGGGTCGATCATCGGGTTCTGGGTCCGAGCGTCATTGGATTCGGATAGACCGACGCCCGGATGGTTGTTCGTTCATCCCGATCACATGGGCCAGGGCATCGCCCGTGCGCTGTGGGAATCAGTTCGGGCCGAAGCCGCTGCGAGAGGAATCAAAAGCTTCGTGATCGAAGCGGATCCCAATGCTGCGCCGTTCTATCTGGCGCTGGGGGCTGAAAAGATTGGCGAACAGGAATCGAGCGCCATTCCGGGCAGATTTTTTCCGATCTTGCGGATCACGGTCTGACGAGGGCGTTGCGACGGAAAAATATCGGAATTCGGTCGGTCGGACCAGGGGCATGAAGACGTTTTCCACGCCCCAGGCTCGTGCCGGATAGCGCGTCGCCGGGCCTAGTGCACTTCCGCCGCGCCAATGCAAAAACCCCCGCCTTTCGGGCGGGGGTTTCTGGCTTAGGGAGCCTGACGATTACCTACTTTCACACGGGAATCCGCACTATCATCGGCGTAGAGTCGTTTCACGGTCCTGTTCGGGATGGGAAGGGGTGGGACCGACTCGCTATGGTCATCAGGCAAAGAGGGTTGTTGCGTTGCTTCGCAGCGCAACCAATCCGGGAAGAAGCAGTAATTTTGAGTTGTGTGTATCGCACACGAGAATCAACAAGTCCTGTTAAGACAGACTTGTTATAGGATCAAGCCTTACGGGCAATTAGTATCGGTTAGCTGAACGCATTACTGCGCTTACACACCCGACCTATCAACGTCCTGGTCTCGAACGACCCTTCAAGGAGGTCTAGCCTCCAGGGATATCTCATCTTAAGGCGAGTTTCCCGCTTAGATGCTTTCAGCGGTTATCTCTTCCGAACATAGCTACCCGGCGATGCCACTGGCGTGACAACCGGTACACCAGAGGTTCGTCCACTCCGGTCCTCTCGTACTAGGAGCAGCCCCCTTCAAATATCCAACGCCCACGGCAGATAGGGACCAAACTGTCTCACGACGTTTTAAACCCAGCTCACGTACCTCTTTAAATGGCGAACAGCCATACCCTTGGGACCGGCTACAGCCCCAGGATGAGATGAGCCGACATCGAGGTGCCAAACACCGCCGTCGATATGAACTCTTGGGCGGTATCAGCCTGTTATCCCCAGAGTACCTTTTATCCGTTGAGCGATGGCCCTTCCATACAGAACCACCGGATCACTATGACCTGCTTTCGCACCTGCTCGACTTGTCGGTCTCGCAGTTAAGCACGCTTATGCCATTGCACTATCAGCACGATTTCCGACCGTACCTAGCGTACCTTCGTACTCCTCCGTTACGCTTTGGGAGGAGACCGCCCCAGTCAAACTGCCTACCATGCACTGTCCCCGACCCGGATCACGGGCCAAGGTTAGAACCTCAAACAAACCAGGGTGGTATTTCAAGGACGGCTCCACCGAAACTAGCGTTCCGGTTTCATAGCCTCCCACCTATCCTACACAGATCGGTTCAAAGTCCAATGCAAAGCTACAGTAAAGGTTCATGGGGTCTTTCCGTCTAGCCGCGGGTAGATTGCATCATCACAAACACTTCAACTTCGCTGAGTCTCGGGAGGAGACAGTGTGGCCATCGTTACGCCATTCGTGCAGGTCGGAACTTACCCGACAAGGAATTTCGCTACCTTAGGACCGTTATAGTTACGGCCGCCGTTTACCGGGACTTCAATCAAGAGCTTGCACCCCATCATTTAATCTTCCGGCACCGGGCAGGCGTCACACCCTATACGTCCACTTTCGTGTTTGCAGAGTGCTGTGTTTTTATTAAACAGTCGCAGCCACCAGTTTATTGCAACCCCTTCACCCTCCTGGCGCAGGCCAGTCAAGCTACAAGGGCGTACCTTATCCCGAAGTTACGGTACCAATTTGCCGAGTTCCTTCTCCCGAGTTCTCTCAAGCGCCTTAGAATACTCATCTCGCCCACCTGTGTCGGTTTGCGGTACGGTCATCGTTAGACTGAAGCTTAGAGGCTTTTCTTGGAACCACTTCCAATTGCTTCGCGACCTAAGTCGCTCGCGCCACACCCTTGAATCCTGCGCCCGGATTTGCCTAAGCGCCTTCTCCAATGCAGCGACCGGGACTTCCAACACCCGGACAACCTTCCGCGATCCGTCCCCCCATCGCATCTAACGACGGTGCAGGAATATTGACCTGCTTCCCATCAGCTACGCATTTCTGCCTCGCCTTAGGGGCCGACTCACCCTACGCCGATGAACGTTGCGTAGGAAACCTTGGGCTTACGGCGAGGGGGCCTTTCACCCCCTTTATCGCTACTCATGTCAGCATTCGCACTTCCGATACCTCCAGCACGCTTTTCAACGCACCTTCGCAGGCTTACGGAACGCTCTCCTACCATGCGAGCAAGCTCGCATCCGCAGCTTCGGTATATAGCTTAGCCCCGTTACATCTTCCGCGCAGGACGACTCGATCAGTGAGCTATTACGCTTTCTTTAAAGGGTGGCTGCTTCTAAGCCAACCTCCTGACTGTTTTAGCCTTCCCACTTCGTTTCCCACTTAGCTATATTTGGGGACCTTAGCTGGCGGTCTGGGTTGTTTCCCTCTTGACACCGGACGTTAGCACCCGATGTCTGTCTCCCGTGATTGCACTCTTCGGTATTCGGAGTTTGCTATGGCGGGGTAATCTGCAATAGACCCCCCAACCATGACAGTGCTCTACCCCCGAAGGTGAGACACGAGGCACTACCTAAATAGTTTTCGGAGAGAACCAGCTATTTCCAGGTTTGTTTAGCCTTTCACCCCTATCCACAGCTCATCCCCTAACTTTTCAACGTTAGTGGGTTCGGACCTCCAGTACGTGTTACCGCACCTTCATCCTGGCCATGGATAGATCACCTGGTTTCGGGTCTACGCCCAGCAACTGAACGCCCTATTCGGACTCGCTTTCGCTACGCCTGCCCTATACGGTTAAGCTTGCTACTGAACGTAAGTCGCTGACCCATTATACAAAAGGTACGCCGTCACCCCTTGCGAGGCTCCGACTGTTTGTATGCATGCGGTTTCAGGATCTATTTCACTCCCCTCCCGGGGTTCTTTTCGCCTTTCCCTCACGGTACTGGTTCACTATCGGTCGATCACGAGTATTTAGCCTTGGAGGATGGTCCCCCCATCTTCAGACAGGATTTCACGTGTCCCGCCCTACTTGTCGCACACCTAGTTCTTTCATACTGTTTTCGCCTACAGGGCTATCACCTGCTATGGCCGCACTTTCCAGAGCGTTCGGCTAACAATACAAATAAAGAGTGCAAGGCTCATCCCATTTCGCTCGCCACTACTTTGGGAATCTCGGTTGATTTCTTTTCCTGCGGTTACTTAGATGTTTCAGTTCACCGCGTTCGCTTCACATGGCCTATGTATTCAGCCATGGATACTCCATAAGGAGTGGGTTTCCCCATTCGGATATCCCCGGATCAAAGCTTGTTTGCCAGCTCCCCGGGGCTTTTCGCAGGCTACCGCGTCCTTCATCGCCTGTGATCGCCAAGGCATCCACCACATGCACTTGTTCGCTTGACCCTATAACGAGTCTGTCTCATCTTTCGACGCTACAGTCGCTACAGGTTGAGTTCTCGCGTGTCGCTCAGCGTTAGTGCTTTAGCACTTACGCGGAGCCCACACTACGTGTGTGCCGTATTCCAAATTGAGCCGAACATGAAGTTCGAATCATCTTGAGATACATCGATACAATCACAACCCGGATAGTTTCCACGTCCATCTCAAAGACGCTTCCGCTATCCAAATTACTTACTTCTTCCAGATTGTTAAAGAACGACAGCCGATACTTACTACGTACCGCTCTGACTGGCTCAATCGCCAATGACAAAGGTTCGACGCAGTCGAACGCTTGTCATTGAAGATTGGTGGAGGCAGACGGGATCGAACCGACGACCCCCTGCTTGCAAAGCAGGTGCTCTCCCAGCTGAGCTATGCCCCCCATGAGTACAGATGCCTCAGGTGTGTACCGCCAGACAAATGGTGGGTCTGGTTGGATTCGAACCAACGACCCCCGCCTTATCAAGACGGTGCTCTAACCGACTGAGCTACAGACCCCTGAGTCTGTCTTTAAATTTACAGCCGATAAGCGTGAGCGCTCAACTTCGCGAGATAGCTCTGGAAAGGAGGTGATCCAGCCGCACCTTCCGATACGGCTACCTTGTTACGACTTCACCCCAGTCATGAATCCTACCGTGGTGACCGTCCTCCTTGCGGTTAGACTAGCCACTTCTGGTAAAACCCACTCCCATGGTGTGACGGGCGGTGTGTACAAGACCCGGGAACGTATTCACCGCGGCATGCTGATCCGCGATTACTAGCGATTCCAGCTTCATGCACTCGAGTTGCAGAGTGCAATCCGGACTACGATCGGTTTTCTGGGATTAGCTCCCCCTCGCGGGTTGGCAACCCTCTGTTCCGACCATTGTATGACGTGTGAAGCCCTACCCATAAGGGCCATGAGGACTTGACGTCATCCCCACCTTCCTCCGGTTTGTCACCGGCAGTCTCCTTAGAGTGCTCTTGCGTAGCAACTAAGGACAAGGGTTGCGCTCGTTGCGGGACTTAACCCAACATCTCACGACACGAGCTGACGACAGCCATGCAGCACCTGTGCGCCGGTTCTCTTTCGAGCACTCCCACCTCTCAGCAGGATTCCGACCATGTCAAGGGTAGGTAAGGTTTTTCGCGTTGCATCGAATTAATCCACATCATCCACCGCTTGTGCGGGTCCCCGTCAATTCCTTTGAGTTTTAATCTTGCGACCGTACTCCCCAGGCGGTCAACTTCACGCGTTAGCTACGTTACTAAGGAAATGAATCCCCAACAACTAGTTGACATCGTTTAGGGCGTGGACTACCAGGGTATCTAATCCTGTTTGCTCCCCACGCTTTCGTGCATGAGCGTCAGTATTGGCCCAGGGGGCTGCCTTCGCCATCGGTATTCCTCCACATCTCTACGCATTTCACTGCTACACGTGGAATTCTACCCCCCTCTGCCATACTCTAGCCTGCCAGTCACCAATGCAGTTCCCAGGTTGAGCCCGGGGATTTCACATCGGTCTTAGCAAACCGCCTGCGCACGCTTTACGCCCAGTAATTCCGATTAACGCTTGCACCCTACGTATTACCGCGGCTGCTGGCACGTAGTTAGCCGGTGCTTATTCTTCCGGTACCGTCATCCCCCGACCGTATTAGAGCCAGGGATTTCTTTCCGGACAAAAGTGCTTTACAACCCGAAGGCCTTCTTCACACACGCGGCATTGCTGGATCAGGCTTTCGCCCATTGTCCAAAATTCCCCACTGCTGCCTCCCGTAGGAGTCTGGGCCGTGTCTCAGTCCCAGTGTGGCTGGTCGTCCTCTCAGACCAGCTACTGATCGTCGCCTTGGTAGGCCTTTACCCCACCAACTAGCTAATCAGCCATCGGCCAACCCTATAGCGCGAGGCCCGAAGGTCCCCCGCTTTCATCCGTGGATCGTATGCGGTATTAATCCGGCTTTCGCCGGGCTATCCCCCACTACAGGACATGTTCCGATGTATTACTCACCCGTTCGCCACTCGCCACCAGGTGCAAGCACCCGTGCTGCCGTTCGACTTGCATGTGTAAGGCATGCCGCCAGCGTTCAATCTGAGCCAGGATCAAACTCTTCAGTTCAAACCTGTTACTGTTTTCGGTTCAGTTAAGAACCGGTCGCTCACTCAAAGCTGACAGGAATATGAATCACTTCATAAACCTGACTTACTTTAGTGTGAGACTCTTGATACTTTTGCTATCTGATCCGAGGATCAGCTCGCTTCCATCAAGCGCCCACACTTATCGGCTGTTAATTTTTAAAGAGCATTCTGCGAGGGAACCTGAAGTTTCCCGGCAGCGCTGCGTTTTCAGCAGCAGAGAAACGAGATTATGAACCGCGTTTCGCAGCTCGTCAACAACTTTCTGCACTACATCGTTGCGACTGCGGGGTCCTCTTCCTGCGCCGTCGGGCTCGCTACTTCCGAACCTCGACAGCACCGCTTCCCTTCCTTCCGCGCCGCGTTTCCGTTAGCGCGAAAGAGGCGTGATTCTATGCATCCGCCCCCGTCCGCGCAAGCCCTTTGTGAAGAAAGTTTGAAAAAGCCCCCGTGCGCTGCCGCGCACGGGGGCTTTGGGATTCGACGAGCCGTAAATCGCAACGCGTGCCGCCCTCCAAAGATATGACGAACGCGTCTTCCCCCCTGTATACAGGCGGACGGGGACCGCGCAAGGAAACTGGCGCGGTCGAGTATCATGCCGCGACCGAACCACGCACTCAAATCGATGATGGACAGCACGACTCAACCCGGCGACACCGACCTTCGCGACGAATATGCCGCCCTGCGCGAACGCGCGATGCGACTGGAAGAACAGGTCCCGCCGCTTCTGCAACGCATCTCGGACATGCTGCCGCGCATCAGCGGCGAATCCGAACTGGCGGACGCGCATCGCGAGAGGCTCGTCGGCGCGCGCAATGCGGCGCTGGTCTCGATCGAAAATTATCAGCAGGCGATTCCATTCCTGCAGACGGCCGACTCGATCATCGAGCAGCTGGACAAGGCGCCCGAGCGCGATGAAGACATCGAGTGGCGGGAATCGCTGCTGCAACGCCTGGACGAGCTGATCGACGTCGCGGTCGTGATGATCGACGATGCGGACAGCTACTTCGAGCATGCACAGGCCTGCGACCTGTCCAGCGTGCCGAAATCCATCCTCGAGGATTGAACAGGCTCACCGGAATCGCGCGGTGCACCGGCCCCGTCGTGCCCGCCAACAACCGCTAGCTGACAATCTGCGTCCCCGCGCCGGCCGCATCCTCCCCACCCGAAGCGGCCCTGCAACCGCCACCGCGCGCAGAGCCGGACGTCGCCCTACGGCGAATCCAGCGCAATCGTCTCGCTCATCATCGGCACGCGGATGTATCCGCCCGCCGCATCGCCATACGCATGCGCGTTCCCGTCGATCACGTACTGCGCCGTCAACGCGCACAGGGTCGCGTCTCGCGCATCGACGGAGCGCAGCATCGATACGTCGATGCCCAGCCGCTCCAGCAATTGCCGACGCTGATTGCGCTTCTGCTTCGCCGACGCCACGGCCTTGCCCAGCATCGCGCAGGTAATCGCATACGGATAGGTTTCGAAGCTCACGCGCCCGCCCGCGTAACGCGCGTCGGTCAGCAACGGATAAGCGTCCGCGAGCGCCCGGTAGACGCGCTCTCCCATGAACATCCAGTCGAAGAAGCCCGACGTGCTCGCGATGGCCTGCTCCCGCGACGGCGTCGGGAAACACGAGATCCGTTCACGCGCGAGCGCCTGTTCGGCCGCGCGGCGACCGCTCCCCACCCACCACAGGCTCGGGGCGTCGACGCCAATGGCCACGACGTCATGGGCGAGACATAGTGAAGGCAGCGACTCGGGCGCGATCCGCGCTTCCCGGCAGACGATCGTCGAGCCACGCAGGATCACGAGATCGCACAGTTTCCTGTCGCCGCCGACATCGACACCCGCCACGGCAACCGGTTCTCGCGCGGCGGATCGGGCCGATCGCATGTGCGTGCCTCAGTCAGCCGGCCGTGCGGCGTACGCGGTGTCGAAGATCGCCTCGAGACCGGGATGGACGCCGCGCATCGGGTCGACGACCGACTTCGCCCAGTCGAAATACGCCTGCTTGCGTTCGAGCGGCCAGTCCGCAGGCGGATGCCGGGCGATGTCGCGCAGGTTGCAGATCTTGTCGGCCAGCTTCACGAGCTTCGCGCGCCGGCTGATGGTGGCCGCGTGCTCGACTTGCAGACGCTTGCGCTCGTCCTTCGGCAGCGACTTGTCGTCGGTGACTTCCATCACGATGTCCGCCACGTCCTTGCCGAACAGCCGCAGCAACTCCTGCTCGGTCGTCTCCGTATCCTCGACCGTGTCGTGCAACACGGCCGCGACGATCACGCGTTCGTCCTCGACGCCGGCCTCGTTGGCCAGCACGTCGGCGAGCGCGATCGGATGATTGATGTACGGCGACGCCTCTTCATCCTTGCGCCGTTGATTGCGATGCTTGTCCGCCGCGAACGCAATCGCGGCTACCAGCTTCTTCATATTCCCCCCTCGTGTGGCCAGACCCGCGACCGCCGAACCGGCCGCGTGCGTTTCGGAACCGCTCATACTACCTGTACCCGATGACCCTTCCCGTGCGGCAGCACCCCGGCGTACCCCGTCGCGTCACGCGCCGGCCGGCGCGCGCTGCAACTCGATCACGTTGACCCGCGCGCCGAAGACGTCCTTCACGAGCGGCAGCAGGTGGTCGTGGTGCGTCAGAAACAGCACCTGGGTGCGCGTCGACAGATCGCGCAGCGCATCGAGCCCCGCCTTCGCGCGCGCGTCGTCGAAATTGATGAACAGGTCGTCGGCGACGAACGGCAGCGCCGTACGGCTGCCGAGCTGCAACTCCAACGCCGCGATCCGCAGCGCGAGGAACAACTGATCGCGCGTCCCTTCGCTCAGCCCGGCGACCTCGACCGACGTTCCCCTGGTACGCCGTGCATACAGCGCGGGCGGCGTCCGTTCGGTATCGACGGTCAGCTTCGCGAATTCGCCCAGCGTGAGTCCGGCGAAAATCTCGCCCGCGCGCCGCAGCATCGGCCCCTGCTTCTGGTCGCGGTAGCGATCCGTCGCCCACTTCAGCAAGCGGCTGGCCGTGGCTGCCTCCAGATACTGTTCGGCCGCGTCGCCCATCGCCGCCAGCGCCTCTTGCCGTTTCGACTCGGCAACGGCCGCGTTCGCCTGGCCGTCGATCGCGCCGAACGCCTGGTCGGCCACGACCTGCTGCTGCGCCAGCTCGTTCAGCCGCCTGCCGATATCGGCGAGCGACTGCTTCACCGCTTCGAGATGCGCCGGCACGTCGGCAATGTCCTGTTCCGCCACCTCGGCCTCGACGGCGGACCGGGAAAGCCCGTCGCCGTCTCGCACCAGCGCCTCGTGCGCGGCATCGACCGCCTGTCGAAGCTGGCGCTGACGATCCGAGCGCTCGGCCAGCGGCAGCGCCGCGTCGATCGACGCGACGCCGGCCAGTTGCAACAGCGGCTGGATGCGCGCATCGGCACCGGCCACCGCGGCAGCCGCGTCCGCAACCTTGCCGTCGGCCTGCCGCACGGCCTCGTCGGCCCGCTCGATCGCACGCGCGATTTCCCGGGCGGCCGCGAGGCGCATCGTCAGCCGGCGCGCCACGTCCGGCCAGTCGCCGCTCGCCAGCCACTCCGGCGCGAGCGCTTCGGCGAGCCGCCGCGCGCCGGCCTCGAGCGCGGCCAGCTCCGCGCGGATCGCGGCGATCCGGTTGCGCGGCGCGACGGCCTCGGCCAGTTCGGCCGTCACCGTATTCGCGAGCCCGAGCGCACTTTCCGCCGCGGCCAGCGTCGTCGCGCTCGCGGACAGTTTCGCGTCGGCCAGCGCGTCGCGCCATTGCACTTGCCACGCATCGTAAGCCGTTTGCGCATGGCCGGCCCGCGACTGTGCGATCGCGCATCCGCGTTCGGCTTCCCGCGCGCGATCGTCGAGGCTGTCCTTCTGTGCAGCCGCCTTCTCGGCCGACTGTACGAACGTCTCTGCAACGGCGAGGAGCGCGGCCAGCCCGTCCGATTCGCCGCCCCGCGATACCGTCAGCAGCGCCGCACGCAGCGCGGCCTCGGCGCCGGCGCGGGCAGCGCGCATTGCATCGAGTTCGCGACGCTGACGATCGAGATCGGTCTGGGCGGCGAACACCGTGTCGCGCTTCGCGAGCCAGTCGCCCATCGCCGCCAGCGGCATGCCGGGCACCGCGGCCGCCGTCGCGAGCGCGGCCCAGGCGTCGCGATGTGCGGCAAGCTCGCGCTCGCGTTCGTCCAGCGCGGCCTGCCGGCGCGTCACGCCCGCACGCGCGGATTCGACCTGCTGACGCAAGGATTGCAGCGTCGCGGCGGCCTGGGTCGCGCCGAGTTGCGCATCGACGAGTTCGTCGGCGAGGCGAATCGCGTCGTCGAGCGCCGGTGCGCCCGTGGCGAGATCGACGGCGCCGTTGCGGATATCGCCCCACGCGCCATCGCGACGCGCACGCGCCGCCAGCACGTCGGCGGTCGTGACGACCTTGTGGTTCTCCGCGAAATGCTTTTCTTGCAGTTCGAGGCGTTCGAGCTCTTCGAGCGCACCGTCGCGCGCCTCGCGCGCGGCGGCGGCCGCACTGGCCCGCTCGCTGTCTTCCTTGAGCAACGCGCCGAGCCGCGCCGCCGACGGCACGTCGAGCGCACGCAGCGCATCGACCGGCATGCGCCACTGGCCGAGCGCGTCGAGCGCGCCGGACAGCGTGCGTTCGGCGGCCGCGATTTCGTGCGCCAGCGCCTGCTCGCGCGGGCCGCTGTTGCGAAAACCTTGCGCATCGGCCAGCGCCGCGCGCAATGCTTCCGGCACGTCGACGGTCGACAGGCGCGCCTGTTGTTCCCGGACCTGCGTCAGTTCGCGCGTGCGTTCGTCGAGCGATTCGCGCGCACCGGCCAGCGCCTGATGCAGTGCGCCATGTTCGCGCAGCAGGTTCGCGACGGTCTTCAGCGACAGCGCCGTCGGCAACGCGGCGCGCAGCGACGCTTCGTCCGTCGGCCAGCCGAGCTGCGCGGCCGCCGACGACGCGGCGGACAGATGCCGCTCGACGTCCGCGCCGAGCAACAGCAGATCCTGCGCGTGATTCATGCATGCACCGCGCAGCCGATCGAGCGCCTCGATATCGGCTTCGAGCGCCAGCGTGTCGGCATCCGCGACGATCGCCTCGCGCGCCTGCCGCTTCGCGAGCAGGTCGGCGCGCCGCTCCTCGAGCACCTTCTGCTCGGCCGCGAGATCGCCCTGCGCCTTCAGCAGATCCGCATACGCGGTCGGCGGCAACTCGACGACCGCGCCCAGTTCGGCCAGCGCGGCATCCTTGACCGTCAGCTCCTTCAGGTACGGCGCGAGCCGTCGCACGCGTTCGAGCTTCGAGCGCAGCGCTTCGAGCCGGCGTTGCTCCGCACGCGCCTGCTCGATCTGCTGCTCGACCGCTTCGCGCGCATCCTTGCGATCGACCCAGTCGCGCGTGCGCACCTGGACCGCCTTCAGTTCGGTCACGGCTTCGTTGAACGCCGTTTCGGCCAGCGCAAATGCGCTGCCGCTGCGACGCGGCGCCCACAATTCGAGCGCACGCGCATCGAGCTCCTCGCGCACCGGCCCGAGGCTGCCGACACCGGCCGCCGATTCGAACAGCACCTGACCGAGCTTGTCCGATGCGTCGAGAATGCTGCGACCGCCATCGACCAGCCGCCCGTGATCGAGCCCGAACATCTGCTCGAAGAATTCGCGCGTCGCGCCGTCGAGGATCGACGTCAGATAGTCGTCGGGCAACTTGTCGTCGGCGGGCGTACGCAACGAACTGCGCCCGCGCGCACGGTGGAACGCGAGCTCGCCCGTGCCGCTCTCCAGCACGCCGCCGATCCGCAACTCGGGCGTGCTGTGCAGGAAATCGAGCGGCGTCTGCAGCTTCATGCCGAACAGCAACTCGGACACGGCCGTGCGGATCGTCGACTTGCCGGCCTCGTTCGGCCCGACGATCACATGAAAATCCTCGCGGGCCGACGGGAAACGCAGCGTCTCGTCGGTGAACTTGCCGTACTTGATCAGATCGAGCTGGCCGATGCGCATCGCTTACTCCCCCCTCGCCAGCCGCGCCAGCAACGCGGGCCCGACCTGCTCGACCAGCGCCGTCAGCTCGCCCGCACGCGCCATCGTCAGCAACGGCACGTCCTCCTTCACGTCGCTGCGGACCTTGCCGACGAACGGCTTCAGGTCGCGTTCGAGCAGCGCGAGGAAATCCGGATCGTGCGCGGCATCGGCCAGGATCTGCTTCAGGTCCTCCAGCGCCTCGAGCGGTTCGCTTTCGCCCGGCTGCCGATCGGCGGCGGACGTCGCGAGCCGGACCTTCTCGAGCCACAGCCGCTCGTTGCCGATGATGCCGATCTGGTTCAGCACCTCCGCACGCAACTGCGGCGCGCGGCCGAAAAAGAGACCGTGCGCGGGCGTGCGCCCGGTGACGGTGACGCGCACCGCGCGCGGCACGTGGCCGTCGACGGTCAACAGCGCCTCCAGCGACTGACCGATCTTTCTCGACAGATCCGCAACCGACACGCAATCGGACGCATCGACCGACACGGCTTCCCAGCGCAGCACGTCGAGATACAGGCGCTCGACCTGCGTCTTGCCTTGCTCGACCGTCACGAGCACCGCGCCGCGCCGGCCCGTCTCGCGGATATGGCGCCCCTGCAGGTTGCCGGGAAACACGACGGTGGACGCGCCCGCCCATTGCTGGAATTCGTGCACGTGCCCGAGCGCCCAGTAGTCGTAGCCTTTCGCGTGCAGTTCGGCCAGTGTGCACGGCGCGTAGTTCGCATGCGCCGCATACCCTTCGAGCGCCGTGTGCAGCACGCCGATGTTGTAGTACCCGGGCACCGGATCCGGATAGCCGATCGCGAGATTGTCGACGACCGCCTTGTCCTTGAAGCTCTGCCCGTGCAGCGCGACGTCGAATTCCGGCAGCCTGAAGGTTTCCGGCTTGCGGTGGCCGAACACGGTGACGTTGTCGGGCAGCGTCAGCTTCTTCGTCATCTCGCTTTCGGCATCGTGATTGCCGCCGAGCACGAACGCGCGGATGCCGGCCTTGCGCAGGCGGCCCATCTGCTGGCCGAAGAAGATGCCCGTGTTGTGATCCTTCCAGTCGCCGTCGTACAGGTCGCCTGCGATCACGAGGAACGCGACTTCCTCTTCGATCGCACGATCCACGAGTTGCCGCAGCGCCTCGCGCGACGCGTTGCGCAACTGCGCGGCCGGCGCGTCGGGATATGCGCTCAGGCCGTGCAACGGGCTGTCAAGGTGAATGTCTGCCGCGTGGATGAACTTCACGAAGGTTCCTCTGTTTCATGACGAACGGGCGACGCCGCTCGCACGGCCCATGCCGTCGTGCGTCGTCCCGGTAGCCGCCGGGCTTGCCGCCGCACATGCGACACGCGTCGGACCGGATCATGCTGCCCACTGCAAGCGGGTCGGGATGGTACCTGAAAGCGGTAACGACATGCGTTCTCCATCGGTGCGGATGGCGGGGAAGCACGCGATACCGATGCGAACCGACATTGTGCCGCAGCAGGCGTGCGTGACGGCGAAACGGAGCCGGCCGGCGTTGCCATCGCGACAGCCGGCTATCGGGAGCGCCGCTATTTAAGCACGACGTGCGGGCAATGGGTACGGGACGCCGCCCGATCCGGAGATCCGGACCGAAGTTCGCAAATCACCATTTCCACGATGTCGCGAGGTGCCGCATGGCGATCATGCTCGCGAGCCGCGACGTCATCGGAAAATAGCCGGACGCGGTCAATCCTTCCTGGCGCGGAGCGCGGCGGAGCGGCGCGCGCGAGGATCGCACAGCGTCCATGCGTGCTCCGAATCTCCGAAGCAGTTACGAAACGACAGGGACATGCTCGGCTCCCACGGAGACGGGCGGAGAACCGACAGGCTCGGGGGCGAACCGGGCGACGCTGCGATGCGCAGCTCAGTAACCCGGATACTGCATCTGTAGTGCGACCCATGCGGCCGTGCGCTTGCCGAACTCGGACGAGATCGCATTCAGCGATGCATCGAGCGCATGCAACGGATAGCGCGCGATCGGTACGGACAACATCCGCGCAGGCGCATCGACGCCGGCCACGCGGTCCGGAACGATAGTCAATCCGCGCCGGGTGCGCACGGGCTCGCGATTCGCTGCAACCGTGTAGGCGGTGGAGCGGAACGTCGTGGAATAGGCGTCGGCCTCGAGCACGAGCGCAATTTCGTCGACACCCGGCTCGATCGGGATACCGAAATCCTCGTGCGACCAGAACGACACGTAATTGGTTGCGATCGTCGCCATCGCCGACAATCCGAGTTTGAATCGGTCGCTCGCGATCTCGGACGACCATGCAGGCCGTCCGAGCCGCTCGGCGACCTGCAGTGCGCGTTCGTGTCCGGCGAGCGCCTCGACGAGCGCAAGCGATACCGGAATCGTCGCGGTGACGCCGGTCGTCGTGACGACCTTGCCATCGGCAACGTAACGCTTGCCGTCGACCCATCGCGTATCGGCAAACTTCTTGCGGAGATCGCTCATCGAGTACCAGTGCCCCGTCGCGCGACGGCCTTCCAGCAGCCCCGCGCGTGCAAGGACCCAGACGCCATCGCACACGCCGATGATCGTGGCGCCCTTCTTCGCCTGCTCGGCCACCCATGCAAGCAGCGCCGGATCGCTGTCGCGATGCACGGCCGGCACGATCACATAGTCCGCCCCCTGGGGCACGCGCTCATCGAACCGAGCGGTGGTTTCGTCCGGAATGACGTTCATCGGCGCCGGGAACATCCGGATGGGGCCCGGTTTCGTCGCAAGTGCGACGAGATCCGCCGCGCCCGATTCGGCAACGATGCCATAGGGGACGACGTAATCGGTCAGCTCGGTATAGTCGTTTTCGCCGACGACGGCGACGATCGGGCGCGTGCGACCGAATCGCGGCTGATAGGCGGGCAGCCGGTCTGCGCGTGCCGCTGCGGGCGCCAGCGCTTCGCTTGCTGGTCCCGCATGGGCAATATTCGCGATACCCGACGCAAACGACGCGAGCAGCAACATCATCCAGTACAGCATGACTTTACGCATTGAAGCCTCTCCGTGAACGGGACTCACCCGGTAATCAGGCGTGGCGTCCGTGTCGGTCGTCACGACGCCGCCTCCGGGCGGCAACACGACGTTGAATGTCATGTCGCCGTCGCGCTGCGCGTCGCGGACCTTCAGCGTGATCGTCCGAAGAAGCCTGCCAAACGCCTCGCGCTGGTCGACTTGAACATTGACGTGCCTCGATCGGCGCCGACGCGTCCGATTGCAACGCAACCTCATCGCACATTGCCGATAGTGGTACGCGATCCGACTCTGCAAACGCGACAGTGCCCGTGCGGATATCGTTGAAGGCGTGACGACACGCTCAATCACCGCGGATGCTTCGTGCCCTGCAGCGTATTAATCATGGAATATTTTTTTCGAATTTACGACTGCACGCCAATAAAATGGAATCGATAATACATTCACTTTTTATTAAAAAACATGTCGATCATTTCGCCGTTCGAATCAATTAAAAAGATCAGGTGATCGTCAACGCGAACCACAAGATAGCTCGCAACTTCCACCGATCAAATAATCAACGTTTCGACAACGAAAATGCCGTGTTCCGCCTGCGATTCATCAGGCGCGGGCTGACGATTTCAGCAATTCACGGGATCCCCAACGCGACATAGCCTGCTTCTTAGGCGGCATTCATGGTCACGAGAAAGCGCGCGCAGCTGACACACATCAAACAGTGTTACAGCCATTTGACGCCCTCTTCAATGCCAATGGCGCGAGTGACAGAGAAAATACGAAACGCTCGTATTTATAAACCAACTTTCACTTTTCTTGCAAATACTTTATTTCGTTATTGCACGTTCATTTGCGACGATCGTCACCGGGTCATGAACGTGACATTCGAGGCCGCTAGCCGCTCGATAGCAGCACCCAGTGCAGATATTGCCTCGGTATCTCCGTCGTTCCATCTTCGCAGCCGCCAAGCCGGTCAGCTTGCCCCAGCTCGACTGTCATCCCCTTTCGTCATCCAGCTCAGGCCGCCAGTCTTGTTACTTTTGCAATCCTGATCAATATCGATACCTTGCCTTTCTCGACGTATCGCGCTCCCCAATAAAAAGCCCGGCCCGCATCGAAGCGGGCCGGGCCGTGACGAGATCCGTGCTGCTCGTTACAGCGCGCCGCCTTGCGCCGACGCCGAACCCTTCACGCCGACCGATGCGCCACCCTGCACCGAGTTCGTCGCACCTTCGAGCGCCTCGCCGGCCTTCGCCTTCGCGCCGCCCGCGACATCGCCCGCGGTCGACATCGCGCCTTGTGCACGGCTCTTCGCCGAGCCGGCAACGTACTTCACGTGCGACTTCGTCGCGTGCACGGCCGATGCCGCCGCATCCTTCGTCGCGCCGGCCGCCGAACCGACCGCCTGCGTCGCGCCGCCCACTGCCGTGCCGGCTGCCGAGCCCACGCCGCCGACCGTCTTGCCGACGCCGTTCAGTGCGCCGCCGACGACATTGCCCGCGCCCGAACCCGAGCCTGCCGCATTCGCGCCGGCGCCAGCCTGCACGCCCACGCCGCCGCCGAGCAGCGGCGTCTGGACCTGGGCGCCGACGCCTGCGGAACCCTCGGCACCGGTCTGAGCCGTCTGTGCAAATGCAGCCGACGTCGCCATCGCCGTCAGAGCGGCACCCAGCAGAATCGTACGAATCTTGTTCATGGTCATTCTCCCCAAAGACGTTGTTGCTGCGGGCCGCCTTCGTGCGGCTTGTCGCATGCCTCGCCGCGACATGCGGCAAGTGGGGCTAATGTAGCGGCGCCGGCGCGCAAAACGATTGATTTGCGGGGACTGTTACTTCCGTTGCAAATGCTGACGATTGACTCACACTGTTTGACAATCGGGGGCTTGCGGCGAAGTGAACGCCGTATTTGACGACGGACGGGCTTGAACCGCGAACCGGGGCGACCGGCTGCTTCACGCCGGCGCTTCGCGCGATCGCCATGTATCGGGGCAGCCGACCAACTAAACGGCCGGCTGACGAGCCGGCCGCATATATCTGCATTCCGAATGATCGAGATTGCCCGGCCGTCGATGCAGCCTCGTCGCGATGCACGGCCCCCGGTCGTCGGCAGCAGACCCGGGCCGTGCGCATGCTGCCCGATTACGGCCGGAACGTATCGCCGAGCACGACGCCTTCGCGACGCGGATCGGTGCCGCCCTGCAACACCGGCGATTGGCCGACCGTCACGCGCATCACCGTGTTGACGCCGCTCGCCTGCGCGGAAGTCGACACCTTGTGCCCGAGCGCGAGCAACCCCGCGATCAGCGGATCGTTCGCGCCGTTGTTCGCCGTGTTGACGTTCGGATGCTCGCCGCCGATCGTGGTCGTCGGGCTGTTGCTCGCGCCGAAGTCGACGAGCCCCGCCGACTGTTGCGCGTCGAGCCCCCAGTCGAGCGCGCCGACCAGCGTCTTGACCACGTATTGCGGAATCGTGCCGCCGCCCGGCGATCCGGTCGCCATCACGAAGTCGCCGCGCGAGCCGTCGGCGGCCTGCCCGAACACGATCGTCGGCGCCATCGAGCTGCGCGGTCGCTTGCCCGGCTGCAGTCGGTTGGCCACCGGATTGCCGGACGTGTCGAGCGGGTTCGCGGAAAAGTCGGTCAACTGATTGTTCAGCAGGAAGCCGTTGGTCATGTGGAACGAGCCCATGCTCGACTCGACCGTCGTCGTCGCGCTCAGCACGCTGCCGTCGCCGTCCACGATCGTGAACTGGTTCGTGCCGTGCTCGATCAGCGTCGTGTCGACGCCGAGCGGCACCGCACCGAGATTGCCGGGCTGCGCGGTGCCCATGCTTTTGGTCGGGTCGATCAGCGCCGCGCGCGATTTCAGGTACGGCTTGTTCAGCAACGTGTCCCACGTGCCGCCCGGCAGCGGCACGAAGTCGGTATCGGCCACGTACTTGTCGCGGTCGGCATAGGCGAGCCGTTCGGCCTCGGTGATGAGATGGACGCCCGCGACGGTCGGCTTGCCGCCTTCGAGATCGATCGCCGTCGGCTTCAGCGACTTCAGGTCGTAATTCTCGAGAATGCCGAGCGCCGATGCGACCGCGATGCCGCCCGACGACGGCGGCGGCATCCCGCAGACCCAGTAACTGCGATAAGTCGTGCACACCGGTTCGCGGCGCTTCGCCTGATAGGCGGCGAGATCCGCGACGGTCGTCTTGCCCGGCGTGAGCGTCGAGCCGTCCGCGCCCTTCGTCACCGCGATCTTCGCGACGATGTCCTGCGCGATCTGCCCCGTGTACAGCGCGTTCGCGCCCGACTGCGCCATCAACGACAGCGTGCGCGCGTAGGCGGGATTCTTCAGTACGGTGCCGAGCGTCTTCGGCGAACCGTCGGCGTTCAGAAAATACGCGGCGGCTTCGGGGTCCCGCTTCAGGTTCGCTGCGTTCGCCGCGATCGCGTCGGCCAGCCGGCCGCCGATCGGGAACCCGTTGGTCGCCAGCGTGATCGCGTCGCCGAACAGGCTCTGCCACGGCAAGCGACCGTGATCCTGTTGCAGCGCCTCGATGAGCCGCGGCACGCCGATCGTGCCGATCGAACGGCCGCTCGCGCGCGCGTTCGGCAGCGGCGCCGAATGATCGGTGGCGTCATCGACATAGCGCAGGTAGTTCTCCGTCGCGGCGGCCGGCGCGGTTTCGCGGCCGTCGTATGCCTGCAGCGTCTTGCCGCGCGCATCGTAGTAGAGCAGCACGCCGCCCGACCCGAGGCCCGTCGCCTCGGGGACGGTCAGACCGAGCACGGCCTGCACGGCGACCGCCGCGTCGGCGGCCGTACCGCCCTTCTTCAGCACCGCGCAACCGGCCGCGCTCGCGTACGCGTTCGACGTGGCCACCAGGTAGGTTTTCGCATAGACGGGCTTCATTCCGGTGCGATAGCCCGACGATGCTTCCGGCAGCGACGGGTCGCCCGGCTGGTTCGAGCCCACCACGACCGTCGCGCCGTTATTGTCGACCGCGAGGCAGCTCGCATCGGTGGAAGGTGTCGTCGTGCGGGCGGCCTCGTTCTCGACGTCGCCGCCGCACGCGGTCAGCAAGGCAGCCGCGAGCAACGCGGACGCATACGGAAAAATCGCTGTTCTGTTCATGGTCTGCCGATGTTCTTGTCGGTCGTTGCGATGGACGTCCTGTCGCCTGCAACCCCCTCGGTGCACGGGCGACGCGTTCGATAGTCCCATGAACAAAATTTTTTCCGCAATAAGGAAATGACTTCACGCAACCGCATGTCGTGTGCGCGACGTCACCGAACCGGCATGCGAGGTTGCTTGCTGCATTGCATCGCATTCCGATACGCGGATGCGGCTCGCATCGCGACCGTTACCTTGTCGCCCGGCGACGCGCGGCGGCCGGCCGCCCACGCGCGAACGCGTGCTCCATCGCGTCGATCGCCTCGGAAAAGAACGAGAGAAACATCGTCATCGCGACCGTCGCGCTCGTGTCCGCCCGCTGGTAGATGCAACTGAACGAGCGCGCGCCCGCATCGGCCAGCGGCGTCCAGGCGAGCCGGCCGGCGGCCACGTCGTCCGCGACGTTTTCCGCGATCAGGAAACCGACGCCGGCCCCTGCGGCCACGAGGCGCCGCACCATCGACACCGAACCGGTTTCGACCAGCGGCCGCACGCTGCGCGGCTGCCGCGCATCGATCTGGTCGAACATCGCGCGCAGCTCCGTGTCGGGCGTCATCAGGATCAGCGGATGCGCGAAGCAGTCGCGCATCCGCACCTTGCCGCCCGTCGACGCCAACGGATGACCGGGCGCCGTGACGACACCCAGCGGCTGCGCGAACGCGCGCACCTCGACGACGCCCGCCGCGCTGCGCCGGCGCAGCGCATAACCGATGTCGACCTCGCCCGTCTCGACCCAGCGCACGATGCTCTCGCCGTTTCCCGAGCGCACGCTGTACGTGACGCCCGGGTAACGCTGCATCGCGGCGAGAATCGCGTCGGGCACGAGCCTTTCCGCCGTCGAGGCAGGCACCGCGAGATTCACGTGCCCGCGCCGCAGCGCACGCAGATCCTCGACCTGCGTCAGCGCGTTGTCGAAATCGCGCTGGCCGCGCCGCACGGCCGCGATCACGATCTCGCCGGCGAGCGTCAACTGCATGCCGCGCGGCAGCCGGTCGAACAGCGGCACGCCGACCTGCGCTTCGAGATTGCGGATCTGCTGGTGGACCGCCGCGGCGGTCAGGTGCAGCGCGTCGGCCGCCTTGCGAATCGAGCCGCGCCGCGCGACTTCGTCGAAACAGCGGAATGTCTGCGATATCGAGCGCATGAAGGTACCGTTAGATTTTTCCGAACAGGCCGTCAAGAATAATCCGATTTTACTGACCGGACGAATCGTCTAGATTCCGCTGCATTCCCGTATCCGATTCGAATGGAGATCGCCGTGACGACCGTCGACCAGATTACCCAGCGCCGCCGCGGCGTCGGCCTCATCGCCCACGACCCCGCGCTGTCCGCGGGCGGCTATACGCTCATCGCGCCGCAGACGGCCGACGGCAACGTCTATCTCGTCGGCATCGACGGCGAGGTCGCCCACCAGTGGAAGATGCCCGTGCGTCCCGGCCGCCACGCGGTCATCCTCGCGAACGGCAATCTCGGTTACAACGGCAATCATCCGCACTCCGAATCGCGCTACGCACCGTGGTCGATGTGGCACGGCGGCGATTTCTACGAGGTCACGCCGCAAGGCGACATCGTGTGGCGCTACGAGGATCCCGCGCATCACCACGACGCGCAGTGGCTGCCGAACGGCAACCTGCTGTACGCCGCGTGCGAACCGGTCGACGCGGCATTCGCGCGGCGCGTGCCGGGCGGCACCGCGCACGGCGACGACGAGGTGATGTACGCGGACGTGATCCGCGAAGTGAACCGCGCCGGCCGGATCGTCTGGGAATGGCATGCACGCGACCATCTGCGGCCGGAGGATTTTCCGATCGCGGCGGGGTTCGGCCGCTACCACTGGCCGCTCGTCAACGGTCTCGCGGTCGACGCGAACGGCCGCGTGCTGATGAGCCTGCGCACGACGTCGGGAATCGTCGGCGTGAACCGCGCAACCGGGCGCGTCGACCTGAGGATCGGGCCCGACGTCGTATCGCACCAGCATGCGCCGGTGCCGCTGCCGAACGGCCACATCCTCGCGTTCGACAACGGCAATTTCCGCCACGGTGCGCACGTCGCGTTCTCGCGCGTCGTGGAAATCGATCCGGCGACGCAGCGGGTCGTGTGGTCGTATGCGGACGACGTCGTGAACCTGTTCTACACGCCGTTCATGGGCAACGCGCAACGCTTGCCGAACGGCAACACGCACATCACCGAATCGTCGACGGGCCGACTGTTCGAAGTGACGCCGGCCGGCGAGGTCGTCTGGGAATACGTGATCCCGTGGTTCGCCGAATACCCGGACGAAGCGGCGCGCAGGACCGGCCCCGGCCAGTTGAACAGCGTGTTCCAGACGTTCCGCTACAGCGCCGCGCAATTGCCCTGGCTACGGACCTGAGCTTCCGTTCACCGCCGGTTTCCGGCCATCGTCGCCGTTCGCTTCCGAGGGGCCTGCCGTGTCGCACGATCCGATCTCCCTGCCCGTCGATGCCCGGCTGCCCGCGTGGCAGCTCGCGCTGTTCGGGCTGCAGCACGTACTGTCGATGGCCGCGTCGCCGATCACCGCCGTGTTCCTGATCGCGAAAACGCTCGCGCTGCCGGCCGACCTGACGGTCCAGCTGATCGGCGCGACGTTCTTCGCGTGCGGTATCGGCACGCTCGTGCAATCGCTCGGTGTCGGCCCGATCGGTGCGCGCATGCCGTTCGTGATGGTGCCCGGCGGCGCACCGACGATGCTGTTCGCGGGCATCGCCGCGCAAGCGGGCCTGCCGACCGCGGCCGGCGCGGCGCTGCTCGCCAGCGCGTTCTACTGGGTGCTGCTGCCCGTCTTCACGCGCTGCCTGCGGCTCTTTCCGCGCATCGTCGTCGGCGCGATGTTGTTGCTCGTATCGATCAACCTGATCCGGATCTACGCGACGATCGTCGTCGGCCAGCCCGGTTCGGCCGACTTCGCGCAGCCGCGCTCGCTCGGGCTCGCGCTGGCGACGATCGTCGCCACCGTCGTCGTCGCCGGCGCATTCCGCGGCACGGCCGGACGCCTCGCGGTGCTGATCGGGCTGATGGCCGGCGCGACGCTCGGCTGGGCGCTCGGCGCGATGCCGGCGCTCGGCGACGTATGGCACGGCCCGCTGTTCACGCATCCGGCGTGGCTGCCGTTCGGGATGCCGCGTTTCGACGTGCTGGCTGCGCTGCCGCTGCTGATTTTCACCGCGGTCTCGATGGCCGAGGCCACCGCGCAGACGGTCGCCGTCGGCGAAACGTGCGGCAAGGCGATCGCGCTCCGGCGCGACGTGCCGAAGACGATACGCGGCGACGCGCTCGCATCGCTGGCCGGCGCGCTGTTCGGCACGCCGCTGATCGTGACGAGCGCCGAGAACATCGGCGTCGTGCAGACGACCGGCGTACGCTCGCGCTACGTGACGGCGGCCGCCGGCGCGATCCTGCTCGTCATCGCGCTGTTCGCGCCGCTCGCGCGGCTCGCGTATGCGATTCCGGCCGCCGTCGTCGGCGGCACCGCGCTGGTTGTATTCGCGATGATCGGCGTGATGGGCATTCGGCTGCTCGCGAGCGTCGACCTGCACGCGCGCGCGAACCAGTACACGCTCGCGGCCGCCCTGGTGGTCGGCCTCGCGCCGATCCTGGTGCCGAACCTGTATCGCCATTTCGGCGCGCCCGTGCAGATCGTGCTCGGCAACGGCATGGCGGCCGGCACGCTCGCGGCCATCGCGACGCAACTGGCGTTCGCCGCGCTCGCGCGGCTGGGCGGACAAGCGCACGCGGCGGCAGCTGCGGCGCCTGCGCGCGACGCATGAAGGCAAGCGGCACGCTCACGCGGCGCGACGCTGCTGCTCGTGCTCGTCTACTGACGATGGACAACGACGGCGTCGACGACACGCGTTGGTGCACCGACGCGCCGGCCGACCGGACATCGGGACGATTGCCGGCGTCACCGCGTCCGGCTATAAAGCGGGAATGGACACGGATCGCTGGATTCACGACCCCGTCGGCGCGTTTCGCGTCTGGCAGGAAACCGCCGCGATCGGCGCCGGCCGCCGGCCGTTCGCGCCGCGTTCGGTCGTGCAGCATGTCGCGATGTTCGAGCGATTCCTGCGCCACCTGAGCGCACAGCGCGTATCGCTCGCCACGTTCGGGCCCGACCACGTCGCGGCCTTCCTCGCGGAACTCGACCGCACCTGCGCGCCCGGCACGTCGACACGCGTGCGTTATGCGAAGCTGATCGACCGACTGGGCCGGCATCTGGTCGACGCCGGTGTGCGGACGATTCATCCGGCCGGCCGATCGACACGCGATCTCGCCTGGCCGGACGGCGAGCCCGAGCCGTGCTACCTGCCGCCCGATGCCGACACGGCGCTGCAACGCCACGTACAGCCTCGCGCGGACGACACGCCGGCCGACTGCCGGAATCGCGCGATCGTCGCGCTGCTGCTCGCGAGCGGCATCACGTCGGCCGAAATTCGCGCGGCGACGGGCAATGCGCCCGATCTCGACGCGCGGCCGGCGGTGTTGTCGGTGCCGCGCGATCGCGCGCGGCCGGCGCGCCGGATCGAGCTCGCCGCGTTCGCGGTGGCGCCGCTCGCCGCATGGCGTGCGCGCTCGGAGCTGCGGCCGTCGGCGCTGCTGTTTCCCGCGCCGCGCGGGGGCGCAATGAACGACATGTTCCTGCTGCTCGTCGTGCGCGACGCGCTGAACGCGATCGGCTTTCATGCAGCGGACATGAGCCCGCGCGTGCTGCGCAATACGTATGCGCGCCGCCAGCTGCTCGCGGGCCACGCGCATGCCGACGTCACCGCGATGCTCGGTCTCGCCAGCATGCGAACGGTCACGCGCATTCGGCAAACGCTGTCGCCCGATGCGGCCGCGAATCGCGCCGCCCACGAGCGCTGAACGCGCGCCGCCGGCGCGGACCGTACGCCTGCCGGTTCGCTATTCGCCCGGCTTCGACTGGACCAGCCGCAGAATCCGCGTGTCGTACGGCGCTTGCATCACTTCCGCGACGCGGATGTCGGACGCGGCCGGATGCAGCGGATTCAACAGGAAGTTATGGGCATGCGGCACGACGACGCTCGGCACGCGCAGCAGCGCGCTCGGCTGCGTGTGCAGCCACTCGGTGCCGGCGCTGCGGGTCCAGTCGACGTTCGTTCGCCAGTCCTCCGGTGCATCGCCTTCGGCGATTTCGGCAACATCCACCGAATCGGGTACTTCGATACGCAGCAACTGGTATCCGCTCGGCAATTGCGCGACGGTGGCGATTTCGAAATGAACCAGCGTCTCGAGCAACGCGAGCGCCGGATGCTCGGCGAGATACACGACGGGCTGCCCGGCGAAATGCCAACGGCCGCCGGCCCGCAATCCGCCAGTGCCTTTCAGATCGGCGTAATTGCTGATCCGCCACAGCGTCGTCAAGCGAAGTACCCCTCGTCGATCTGCGTGAGGGCCTCTTCGACGAGCCGCGCACCATGCTCGGTGCTCGCCATGTCGAGCGACGTGCGGCCGCCGAAGCGCTGGAGCCCGTTGCGCAGCCACGCCATCGCCTTGTCCTGGTCGCCGAACGTGGCCGCCGCCTGCGCGACGATGCGCGCGAGGCGGATCGCCTTGTCCGACTCTTCCGGCGACAGGCGTTCGTGCGCCTGGCGACGATGACTCAGCGTGCGGCGCGGAATGATGAAGGCCAGCTCGTCCGATTTCAGCCCGCGCTCGGACAGTCGGTCGATCACCGACACGTCGACGCGCGCGCTCGCCAGCTCGGCCAGATCGGCGCCCGACCGGACGCGGATCGCGAGCAGCTGCTCGAGAATCGTGAATTCGGCCTGACGCGGATGAGCGACGCCCGAAGGATGAAAAGCGATGGTGCTCATGACCTGACCTCTCTACGGCAATTTGCCCAATCATTATAGGCGTTTTGCCGAATGCTTGCGGGTGGTTGAGCGATGGGCTTGCCGATCGGGCTGCTGGACCCGTATTTGGGGATACGCGAATCGGAGATTCGCCCCGGTGATGGGGCCGAAAAATTCAGTATATAAAGTCACCGACCGTGATGGTGCGAAGTTGTCACGTAACAATTTTCCGATGGTGCTACGCGAAGTGAAGGAGCCGCCTCTTTCCCCAGCCCGATTGGTCGCGTCCCCCGCTAACACGTCGAACTCTGCCGATTACACGTCGACCGACTGCTCCAGCCAGCAGCCGGCCTCTCCCATCGGATATCGGTGCAATTCATCCGACAACACCGATCCACCACAAAAAAGTGCATCACCCGCCGTACCGGCCCCTGTTCCTCGCGCGCCAATATCCGCTCTCCAAACTCGTGTCGCCCGAACTCCTCGTCTCGATGCAGGGCATACCGCACTGCCTACTCCTACCCGCCCCGTCCACCGCCGCAAATTACTTCGCACACCTTATCATAAAACCGAAAGCAGAAAGTAAGGCGCACGCCATCACCGAAAGCCAGCTGTAACACCGGGCCCAGACCGAATCGATGCGCAAGCCGCCTCATCTCCCCGCCTTCTGCATAGCGCACTTATCAGGACATGATCGCTTCTCGTAGCGATCCCCGGACCGACCCGTTCCCGCTCGTCGCGCGCTACGAATCGCGTCCGTGCCCGCTCCGACCGCTTCCGTACACTCGAAATCGCGCCATGCGGCGCCGGCGGCGTGCATCTTGCGTACGGCCGCGCCTGACGGGAGCCTTGCATGTTGTCCATCGACGGAATGGGTTTGGGGTTGAACTGGCAGCGTTTCCTGTCGCAGACGCTGGACCCCGACCTCGCCCCGAAACCGCCGCGCAATGCGGACGGTACGTCCAACGACGGCCCGAACAACGGCCCGGCCAATCCGGTCACCCCGACCACCACGCCGCCGATCCCGGTGCAGGCCGATCTCGGCACCGATCCGTCCAAGCCGACCAACCCCGAAATCGCGTCGGCCACCGCCCTGCTCCAGAGCATGGCCGATCAATATCGCGTGGCGCCGCCCGAGATCACGGTCGACAACGACACGACGCGCGCCGTCCAGGGTGTGATCCAGGACGCGCAGACCAGGTACGACCACGCGCAGCAGGCGCTGCAAGGCGCGCAGGGCGTGCTGCGGATGACGAACCGCGACCCCGATGCGACGCCCGACGAGCGCAAGGCCGCACGCGACAACTACGCGAAGGCGCACGATGCGGCCGACACCGCGCAACGCGAGCTCGACGTGACGACCGACGCCGGCTACCGGATTCTGTACGGCGAGCAGGCGAAAGCCGACCAGTACAGCGCCGACCCGACGAACGACAAAATCGAGGGGCCCGCGCAACAGCAGGCCGATGCGAAGCTCGCCGCGCTGCAAAAGCTGTTCCCCGACCAGACGAAGGCGAATCCGAACTTCGTCCCGCAGCAGGGCGATTGCAAGACGCCCGCCCAGGTCCAGGCCTACGACGACTGGCAATCGGCGACCTCGAGCGCGGTAACGGCTCAGGCGAAGTACTGGGCAGACGTCAGCAATGCGAATCTCGCCTACAAGCAGTTCCAGTCGTACATGGCCGATCCCGCGTACAAGGACGCGATCGACACCGGCGTCGGCAAGCTGAACGATGCGCTCGCACCGCTGCAGTTGCAGGTCGATCTGCCCGATCCGCCGCCGGCCGATGCGAACGGCAACGTCGACATGCACGCCGTTCAGGCCGATATCGCGCAGGCCGCGAAGATCGCCAATTACTCGAACGCGGCCTATGCGGCGTCGCTCGACGCGCAGCAGGTCACGACGCTGCAGCAGAAGTACGACGCCGACAGCGCGTGCCTGATCGGCTCGACGCCCGGCGCGGCGAAAGACGACAAGGCCGCGCTCGATCGCGCGACCACGCAGGCGAACACGAGCGGCAGCTACATGCAGATGCTCGGCGCGCAGTTGAGCGTCGACGACTTGCAAGGCAAGTACGACGCCGCGAAATCGGCGTCCGACGACTGGCATACCGCGAATCCGCACTCGCTCGATCCGCATCCGACCGTCGATACCGACCTCGCCGCCGCGTCCGATGCGCTCGCGCAGGCGAAGCAGAAGGCCAGCCTCGCGCACGACGGATTCGTCGTCGCGTACGGTCAGACGCTCGCGCAGCAGTACGACGACGCCGGCGCGCAAATCGATGCGCAGCTCAAGCCGAAGGTGCCGTTCGTGCTGCAGAACCCGACGCCGACGCTGTCGACGAATCCGCCGCCGTCCGCAACGCCGCCGTCCCCGTCGGCGCAACCGTCGCCGTCGCTGAGCACGTCGGTGCCGAGCACATCGAGCACCTCGAGCACGCCGGCGCCATCGACGACGCAGACGCCGACGTCGTCGCTGAGCACGTCGACGCCGCCCAGCGCGCTGTCGACGTCGCTGCCGCCCACGACGCTGTTCACGAATCCGTCGTTCGTGCTGCAGCCGCCCGGCTCGAACACGTCCGTGCCGACCACCGCGACCGGCCAGACCGCGCTCGACGCGAAAAAACTCCATGTCGTCGCGGGCGCGCTGCGCGCGGCCGACGGCCGGCTGTCCAACACGTTCAACGACGCAGCCGCGAAATTCCAGCTCGCGAACGCGAAGGCGCAGCAAGGCGTGCTGAAGGGCAAGCTCGCCGACATGCAGAAAACCTACGACGACTGGTACGCGAACAACCCGACGCCGGTGCGCATGCGCGAGGTCAACGGCGACGAGATTCCGATGCGCACGCCGCTGCGGCCGAATCCGTACCAGGACCAGCTCGACCAGGCGCGCAACGCCCTGCAACAAGCCGACGCGACCGTCAACAAGCTGCAGTTGCTGACCGAGATGTCGCATCAGCAGGTCCTGCTCGACCAGTTCGATGCGAGCCTCGCCGAGAACCTGCGCAATCCGCAGAGTCAGGATGACAAGGATGCCTATTCGAAGGCGCTCGACGGCTTCTTCCGCGCGCACCAGGGCGAACTGTCGCAATCGCTGCTCGATCAAGCCGGGGCGAGCACGAACAAGGCCGCGACGATCCATTTCGGCAAGCTGACCGACAACGAGCAGCGCAACCTGATCGGCACCGCGATCGGGCTGCCGCCCGACGTGCAACCGTCGTCGGATACGGGCACGCCCACCGCGCCCGTCAACGACGACACGGTGCGCTACACCGACAAGGACAAGCTCGACACGATCGACAAGGTGCGCGGCGAAATCCTGAAGCTCGGCGGCGGCAGCGGCACGCAGGTCAACGTCCTGCCGCTGATCTATTCGGACAAGACGGCCGGCATGGTGACGAGCGCACTCTTCAAGGTCACCGACAGCAAGGGCCACGTCCAGTACGTCGACGACACGTCCGCGCATTACGACAATGTCGGCGACTACCTCGACAACAACCAGCTTGCGTCGAGCGGCACGCTCGATCTCGTGACCGGCTACGACGACAACGGTCACGCGCAGTTCCAGCAGAAGGCCGCGCATCACGACGACTGGTTCGACAGCGCGCTGAACACGCTGACCGGCGGCAAGGTGAACCTGGGGATGATGGGTCTCGGGCTGCTGATGGAAGGCGCCGGCGTGCTGCTCGACGCCACCGGCGTCGGCGCGTTCGCCGGCGGCGCGCTGAACTTCGCGGGCGCGGTGATGATGGACACGGCGATCGGTTCGAGCATGACGAAATCCGCGCTCGATATCGGCTCGCGCCTGGAACACAACCAGAGCGTCAATCCGTTCACCGACGCCGGCGCGCGCGGCGACTGGCTCAACCTCGTGCCGATGGGGGCGGCCGGCGCGGCGAAGTTCGCGGGCTCGGAAGTGTTCGGCAAGACGATCACCGCACTCACCGGCTCGGCGAAGGCCGCGCGAGTGACCACGGCGATCGTGCGCGGCACGTCGCTCGCCACCGGCATCGGCGCCGCGGGCGAAACCTTCGGCGAAGCCTATGTCGATTTCAAGAACGGGAACAGCGAGAAGGGCTGGGAGGATCTCAAGTCCGGCTTCACGAACGTCGCGCTGATGGGCGCGGGCGGCGTGCGGGACCGCGTGGTCAACGCGACGGTTCGCGTCACGGGCCGGCCGGTGGTCGCCCGTTCAGCGGGTGGCGAACGCATCTCGATCGACGGACAGCAACTGCAGAAGATACTGACCAGGAACGAGCCGTCGCAACTGGCGTTCGGTGCGACGCGCGCATCGCTCGACGGCGTCGACGTCAAGGTCGCGAAGGACGGCACGCTGATGGCGGGCGACAAGGTACTCACGTACGACAACATGCCCGTGCGCGTGCTCGACTCGCTCAACAACAAGGATCTGAACAACCTGCCGCGCGGGACGTCGGTGATCCTCGGCGAGAACGGCGAACTGAGCATCGTCAAGCTGACCGGCAAGACCTGGACCGAAGGCACGAAGATCGATTCGGTCACGGAAACGGGCGACCGGCTGTCGTTCGGCAGCGACGGCGAAATCGTTGCGCCGTCGAAGCTCGTCGCGAAAACGCCCGCCCCGGCGCGCAGCGACCCGCGACAGCCGGCAAGCGACGCGGCCCCGCCGGCCGACAGCGCGCCGCGAACCACGCCGGCCGACGAAGCCGCGGCGCGTGCCACCGAAGCGAACGACACGGCCACCGCGACCACGACCGCCAGCGCACGCAACGCGCAGCACACGAGCGAAGCACGGACCGCGCGCGACGAGGAGCAGCAGGAAACGCGCGCGTCCGATTCGCACGTCGCCGCGCAGAATCGCCGCAGCAGCGACCTGCGCGCGGAGAACGATCCGGCCGTCGCGCGGGCGCCCGGCGCACCCGGCGCGGGCGCGCTCGAAGAGCCGGCCAGCGTCGCGCCGCGCACGCCGGTCCGCGTGATCGACCTGACCGACGCCGACCCGGCCTCCCGGCCCGCGACGCTCGACCCGGCCGGCGTGTCGGTGCCGCGCGGCCCGTCCGTCGAAGCGCTCGACTACGGCGAACATACGCTCTTCATCGTGCGCAACGGCGAGGATCCGGCAGCCGCCACGCCCGAGGCTGCGCGGCCGCGTGCGGCGGGCGCGCTGCCCGCCGACGTCGCGGAGCCGATCGTCGTCATCGCCGATGCGGCCGACGCGCACGTCGCGCCCGAACTCGCGAACCGCTGGCAGCGGCCGGTATTCGCGGCCGCGCCGGACGCGCTGCACACGGACGGCACGTTGCGCGCCGACGCGCCGCTCACGCGCTACCTGCCCGCCCCCGACGCAGCGGCGGCAGGCGGCCGCGTCGTCGGCACGAACGCGCAGGCGGCGCACTCCGATGCGGCGGGCGTCGTCGAGACCGACCCGCCCGCGGCGAATCCGGAAGCACCTGCCGCGCGCCGCGCGCCACCGCCCGCGAACGACGATACCGTCGTCGTGCTCGCAACGGCCCGGCGCAACGCCGCCGATCCCGAAACGCACGCCGCCCTGCCGCAGCCGCCCGCTCGCGGCGCGCGTGCGCTGGACGGTGCCTTCAGTGCGCCGAATCGGATCGTGGTACTCGTCAAGCCGGCCGAACGATCCGCGTCGCAAGCGGCGAACGACGCCCGCGACGCATCCCGGCCGCCGAAGCCGGCCCGCGACGCATCCCGGCCGCCGAAGCCGGCCCGCGACGCACGGGCCGACAACCACGCGCTCCCGGCCGCCGCACACCCGGAAACTACCGAAGCACCGCCGGACCCTGCGCTTGCCGGCCCGGGCCTGTTCACGCGGCTGCAAATGCGTTTCGGCGGCGCACCGCTGCCGGACGCGGTCCACGCGCTCGCGCAGCAGTCGGACACGCTCACGCAGCAGTTGCGGATGCTGAGCGATGCCGGCTGGCGCGTGAGCCTCGGCAAGCGCGGCGGCGGCAGCCGGATCGACCCGAAGCGACGCCGCGTGACGATCGATGGCGGACTGCACGATTCGGGCAGCATCACCTACACGCTCGCGCACGAGGCCAAGCACGCGGTCGAGGCGATCGACGGCACGCTGGATTCGCTCGACTACAGCGGCCGCAGCCGCTTCACGCGCAAGGCGCTCGAAGCCGAAGCGCGCGCGCAGATCAACGCGTTCGAGGCGCGCTACGAGATCGATCTCGCGGGCGGCGGCGACATCGCGGCGAACACGACGCTGCCCGACGCGCTCCAGCACGAGGCCGACCGCTGGACGCCGTCGAGCGACTATGCGGGCACGGTCGCACGGCTTGCCGACGCGTTCGCCGACGCACCGGTGTCAGGCCGGCGCGGCGAGACGTATCAGGCGTTCTACGACGGCATCTGGGACAAGCAGAAACGCGACGGCGGCGCCCCGCGCCGGATGCCGGCGCCGCACACGACCGAATCGGCCGGCGGCGGCGCGCACCTGCCGCGCACGCTCGAGGAACAGGTGCAGTGGAGCCTCGCGCACGCGGAGGCGATCTCGCCGTTCGCCGAACGCGGGCGCAACGAGCCGCGACAGATGACGCTGCGGTTCCTGGACGAACGCTCGTCGTCGGGAATCGACGAACCGGTGACGATCGTTCGCGGCCGCACCGATGCCACTGGCCAGCTGCTCGACGCACATGGCCGCCCCGCACGGCACGTCGACTTTTCGATCGCACACTTCCTCGCCGGCACGTCGACCAGCGCCGGCAGCGGCTACGCGCTGGTCCTGGCCGCCGACAACGGCCACGCCGCCGCGGCATGGCTCACGAACACCTGGCAACGGCCAGTCTACGTGCCGGACGGCGGCACCATCCGCGCGTTCGACGCGGCCATGGGCGACCCGGGCAGCATGCACACGCAGGCGCGATTCGATTACGCACCCACATGGACTCGCTATGCGCCATCGCCGCGCGAGCGAATCGACTACGGCGAACTCGCCGTCGACGCGAACGGCCTGCACGTCGCGGGCGACCCGTCGCGGCGGCTGGACCCGCAAGCGCTGATCGGTCCGTTCCTCGGAGCCGGCATCGAGAAGAGCGTGTTCGAACTCGGCAAGCGCAACGCGATCGGCCTGTACGACGTCGATCCCGCGCGGCCGCGCGACGGCCAACTCGCGAATCATTACGACGCGCTCGACACCGAACGCAACGGACTCGACCTGCTGCGCCGCTACGGCATGCGCACGTTGACCATCGACGGCCCGTTCTCGGTCGGCAACCGGATCGGGATCCTCTACCATCCGCTCGCCGAACTCAGCAGCCGCGCCGTCTCGCTCGGCGCGTTGCCGTCACGTGTCACGCACGAATCGATGCGACAGCTCGCGGCGATGCGCGAGATCGTCGAGCGCGATGGTCTGGTGTTCGATTTCCAGGGGGTGTTCGACGCGCACGGAGACTTCTACTTCAGCGACCCGGCCACCGTATTCCGCACGGACGACCGCGAGGAAATCGACGCCACGCTCGAGGAAATCGACAACGTCATCGCGCCGCTCGAACGCGGCATCGACAACGGCAGCATCGCGCTCGCACATCCCGCGATCGCCGAATCGCTGCCGGAAGGCGCATTCGTCCAGAAGCCGTCGCTCTTCACGCGCATCCGGATGTGGTTCGGCGGCGCGCCGCTGCCCGATGCCGCCTATGCGCTCGCCGATCAGTCGAGCCTGCTCGCCGACCAGATGCGGCTGCTGAAGTCGGATGGCTGGCAGATCGTGTGGGGGCGTGCGGGACGCGGCAGCCGCACCGACGTCGATGAACGCCGGATCGTGATCGACGGCGGCCTGCGCGGCACCGGCACGCTCGTCTATACGCTCGCGCACGAAGCCGGCCACGCGGCCGACGTGTCGAACGACCGGCTCGGCCTCGACACCAGCAGCCCGGAAGCGTACGTGCAAAGCACGCTGCTCGCCGAAGCGCGCGCACAAGCCAACGCGTTCGCGGTGCGCAAGCAGATCCTCGAATCGACCGGCGTCGACATCGCCGAGCACGCGGTGCTTCCCGAAGAGATCGCGCGCGAAGCCGATCATGTGATGCCGGGCGACGAAGCCGGCCTCGCACGCCTCGCCGACGCATTCGGCAATGCTCCCGTATCGGGCCGCGACGGCGAGCGCTACGGTGCGTTCTATGGCCGTGCGTGGGACCGGCAGCAACAGTCGGGCAGCGCATCGCCGAGCATGCCCGCACCGCACACGACCGAATCGTCCGGCGCCGGCGGCGGCGCACGGTTGCCGCGCACGCTCGACGAACAGGCGCAGTGGAGCCTCGCGCACGCGGACCGTGCGTCGCCGTTTCCGCGCCGCTGGTTCGGCGGCGGCTCGCCGAAACTGTCCTTCTCGCGCAACGGTCCGGTCTCCTATGCGAACGGGGAGCCGCTGACGCTCGTCCACGCGCGGACCGATGCGGCCGGCGGCCTGCTCGACGCACGCGGCCGCCCCGCCACGCCCGTCGACTATTCGATCGATCATCGCCATGCGTTCACGCCCGCGCGGGCCGGCGCGCCCATCGTCCTCGCAGGCGAAGGCGGCGCGGCGCACGCCGCGTGGCTCGCGAATCTTTGGCAACGCACGATCTACGTGCCCGACAGCGGCACGGTCCGCACGCTCGGCGAGCCGCGCAGCGACGGCACGCAGCGCATGCAGTTCGGCGGCCCGGGCGCGTGGACGCGCTACACGCCGTCGCCGCGCGAACGGATCGATGCGGGCGCGCTCGCCGTCGACGAGCACGGGCTGCACGTCGCCGGCGATCCGTCGCGGCGCGTCGATCCCGACGCGCTGCTCGGCCCGTTCCTCGGCGCGGGCACCGCGAAGGCGGTATTCGAACTCGGCAAACGCAATGCGATCGGCGTGTTCGACGCCAGCGGCGACAAGGCGCGCACGATGCTCGCCCACGAAAAACGCGGGCTCGACCAGTTGACGCAGCTCGGCATGCGCACGGTCACGGTCGACGGGCCGTTTACCTACCACGGACGCGTCGCGGTGCTGTACAGCCCGCTGGCCGAGCTCGGCAGCCTCGACGTGATGCACGGCATCCTGCCGAAACGCGTGACGCGCGAATCGATGCGGCAGCTCGCCGCGATGCGCGAGCTTGCCACGCGGCACGGCCTGTCGTTCGATTTCGAAGGCCTGTTCGATGCGAGCGGCGAGTTCTACTTCAGCGACCCTTCCGTCCTGATCCCGCATCCGGACCCGGCGACCAACCGCACGCCCGGGATGATCGATGTCGTCATCCAGCCGCTCGAACGCGGCATCGCGAGCGGCCACGTCGAACTCGCGCACCCGGTGATCAGCGAGTCGCTGCCGGACGGCGCGTTCGTCCAGAAGCCGTCGCTCTTCACGCGCATCCGGATGTGGTTCGGCGGCGCGCCGCTGCCCGATGCCGCCTATGCGCTGGCCGACCGGTCGAGCCTGCTCGCCGATCAGTTGCGGCTGCTGAATCCCGGCCGCTGGGAGATCGTGCAGGGCCGCGCCGGCGCGGGCAGCAAGGTCGATGCCGAACAGCGCCGGATCGTGATCGACGGCGGCCTGCGCAGCGCCGGCACGATCGTCTACGTGCTCGCACACGAGGTCGGGCACGCGGTCGACGTGGCGACGAACCGGCTCGACCTCGACACCAGCAGCCCCGATGCGTACGCGGAAAGCGCGCTGCGCGCCGAGGCGCGCGCGCAAGCCAACGCATTCGCGGTGCGCAAGCAAATCCTCGCATCGACCGGCATCGACATCGCCGAGCACGCGGTGCTCCCCGACGAAATCGCGCGCGAAGCCGACCACGTGATGCCGGGCGACGCCGCGGGCCTCGCGCGCCTCGCCGACGCGTTCGGCAACGCGCGGACCTCGCTGCCCGGCAACCCCGTCTACCGTGCGCTGTATCGCGCGCAGGCCGAGCAGGCGCTGCGCGACGGCGAAGCCGGGCGAACCGGTACGGCACCGCGGACGATGCCGTCGATGATGATGTGGCCGGTGCCGGACCCGTCGTCGTTCCTGCCGGCCGCCCCCACGCGCACGCCCGAAGCGCGCGCGGCCGACTGGCTCGATGCGCACGGCAAACGCGACCTGAAGCGGATCGACGGCACGCAGTTGGCCGACATCCGCGACCTCGCGCAATACGCAGGCCCCAACGCCCACGTGCTGATCGCGAAGCATGTCGACCGGCCGGCGGACGACGGCACGCATCCGCAACCCGAGTTCGTCGCGAGCCTGACCACCGATGCCCACGGCCAGCCCGGTCAGGTCGAATCGGCCGACCCCGGCGGTACGCCGTCGCACGACTTGCGCGACGCGCTCTATCCGGGCACGCGCCCACGCAAGCGCGGCGGCAGCGAAACGCCGCATGAGGCACGCGCGAAATTCGACTTCTACCTGTCGCCGGTGTCGCTCGACGAGCTGCGGCAATTCGGCGGCGCGGCGAAGGTCGAAGCCGTCGATTCGAAGCGCGTGTGGCATGCCGAACCATCCGGCGACGCGCCTGCGCAGGACGTCGTCGAGCAGATCGGCGAACTCGCCGCTGCACCGCAATTCAAGCGTCCCAAGGCGGCCGCGAAGGTCGCGGACGACAGCACGACGATCTTCGCGGTAGACAGGAAGACCGGCAAGGTGCTCGGCTACGCCGTGCCCAAGCAAGATGGCAGCGGCTGGACCTATCACGAGAAAACCTCGGTCGGCGACGCGTCGATCGGCGAGCAGGATCTCGGCGCCGCCTTCCGTCGCCGCGCACGCGGCCTGCCCGACGGCCGGCGCGGCGTCGTGTTCGTGCCGTCCTCGCTACCGGAATCGGCGGTGTCCCGCTATGGCGGCTTCGAGCCGGCCGAGCGGGCGTTGCCGATCGCCGAGCAAAAGCCGCCGCCGATGAAAACGAGCGACCGCGTGCAGCGCCGGCTCGGCAAGATTCAGTCGAGAGGCAAGCCGCCGGCCGGCGCGACGCCGCTCGCCAACCGATGGGTCGCGCCGAACCTGCTGCCGAAATCGGCCGACGACGTGCACGATTTCAGCGGCGCGAACACGCTGCATCTGCGGCGCGTGATCGATCTCGGCCAGGTCGGCCCCGAATACTTCATCTACGTCTACGGCACGGAGGGCGCGCTGATCGACACGCTGCACCAGCCGGACGGCATCCTCGCGACCCGCGACGGCACGCTGCAATGGTTCGACGATGCCGCGCATTTCGCCGACAAGAGCAAGCCCGGCATCGACCTCGACAAGACGAAGATCGGCGGCGGTCCGGACGGCTCGGACCGGCACTTTCTCGTGACGCGGCTCGACCCGGCGGAATTCGATGCGCGCACGCAGCCGACGCAGGTCGCGGCCTATGCGCTGAAACAAGCGGAACTCGACAAGCAGTTGCGGAAGGCCGCGGCGGAATCGTCCGCTCCGTTCGGAGAACTGGAGAGCCGCATCGCGGCCGAACTGACGGCCGCGAAGAACCGGCAGGCCATACTTGCCGGCGATCCGGCGTCCGGCACTGCGTCCGCCAGCCCGTCCGCGAAGCCGAAAAAGCCTGCGCGCGGCAAGGGCAAAAAAGGCAAGCAGAATGCGCCGGCGGCACCCGCCCCGGCCGCGTCGCCCGCGCCGCAGGCCGCGCCGGCCGGCAAACCGTTCAGCATCAAGACCTATCAGCCCGGCCTGACGAGCGCGACGGTCGCCGAATGGATCCTTCGCTTCGGCAAGGCGAAGGTCGACCACTGGTTTCCCGAGCACGAGCGCGTGAAGGCGTTCGCGGGCCACACCGGCAAACCGCTCGATCTCGGCACCACGCGCCAGGTCATGATGGCCGACAGCGTGATGATGAAGGCGCTCGGCATCCCGTTGAGGCTCGCGCGCGACGCGTCGAGCATGCCGTGGCGCGGCCCGCTGTCGCGGCCCGACCATGCGGCGAACGTAGTGTCGCGCCATGCGAAGCGTGCGATCACCTATCTGTCGATCGCACGGGCCGCGGACCGGCATGCGCTGCAGGCCTATGCCCGCGCGAAACCCGAGATCCAGGATCGCCTCGCGCTGATGGCGCGCGGCTTCACGTTGCGCGACGACCCCGCCGAGATGCTCGCACTCGTGAAACGCTACGGCGGTGCGATGCCGGTGGTGTCGGTCGCGGTCGATCCGTATTCGCTCGCCGCCGCGCTCGGCCGCAAACACGACCCCGCCTTCATCCGCCGCGTGCGCGAACTCGGCAAGCTCGACAACGCGCAGTTCGACGAAGCGAACGCGCGAATCGACATCGACGGCACGGGCCGCCACCTCGAACTCGACGACCTCGGCCACCTGTACAAATGGCTCGACGCGGCGTCCGAAGGCGGCTTCGTGCTGCGTCTCGAAACCGCGCCGTCGCGCGCGCTCGTGTCGGCCGAAGACCAGCGCACGCTGGCGGGCACCAACGATGCGTACCACGACTACGTGCGCACGTTCGACGCGCTCGAAACGTGGGCGCGGGAGCACACCGGCGCGACCGCGCCGCATGTGATGGTGACGTTCCACGGCTGGGACGCCGTGCTCGAACCGGCGCCGGGCGACGGCCACCTGAAGCTCGTCGAGGCCGTGCTCGATCGCAAGGAACTCGACTGGGTTCATCTCGGGCTGTCGTATGCGACGCACGGCTCGGACTTCGTCGCGAACCAGGACCTGACCGCCGCACTCGCCCGCAAGCTCGTCGAATACAAGCTGCATGCGCCCGACAAGCTCGCACGCCTGCACGGCGCCGACGCGCTCACGCGCGTGTTCGAACGGGTCGGCGCGCAGACGCTCGCGAACCAGCATCAGGTGCTGTTCGCCGAAGTCGAACGCGTCGGTCTTGCGAATGGGCTGAAGCCCGACCAGCTCGCGCAACTGCGCGCCGATCTCTACGAGGGGCACACGACCGCGCTGATGGACCGCGCACGGCAGGCAACGATCACTTATGCGAAGGAGAACTACTGGAATACCGCCGATCCCGCCAACCGGGCCGAGGAGCGCGCACGCGATGCCGGCGATCGCTGGCTGAGCCGGTACGGCAGGCCCGATACCGCACGCAAGATCGACGCGCATGCGAACCCGAATGCATCGAGCACCGCGTTCTGGCGCGCGGTGGCCGCCGATCCGAAGCTCGCGATCGACGAGACCAAGCCCGTCATCGTGAACCGCGACATCGCCGCGCAGCCGAGCCACCAGCGCGGCAACCCGCAGGAGGCCGCGCTCGCGCAGCTCAACGCGCTGCGCGTCCACCGGCCGTCGTTCGGCAAGCGCGACTGGGCGTGGTCGCTGGGCTTCGGCGGCACGGTGGCCGGCGCCAGTTCGCTCGTGGCGCTCAACGTGTTCAACGGCATGACGGTGATGAGTTCGGATGCGCTGACGCACGCGAACACCGCGCTGTTCGTCGGTGCGCGCGCGGGCCGCGTATTCGGTGCGATGCACCAGGGTGCGGTGCAGAGCCTGCAGAGCGGCGATCCGCGCGCGGTGCACGACGTGCTCGATCGCCTGCAGCGCTCGCTCGCGCAACAGCTGACCGCGCCGGTGCACGGCTACAACCCGGCGCGGCTCGAACAGCTGGACCTGCTCACGAACGAAACGCGCGTGAAGGCGAGCCACTTCGTCGAAATGCATCGGCAGGGGCTCATCGGCTTCGACGATGCGGCCGCGCAGATCAAGGAATTGTCGGCCGACCTGCTCGCGAACATGCAGGGCATGGTCGGCGGCACGTCGCTCACGCAGCTGCATCACGGCAATTCCCGCCGGTTCCTCGGCCTCGTCGGGCGCGGCAGCGCGATCGTCGGCTATTCCGGGACGATCGCCGTCGGCGTGCACGGGCTCATGACCGCGCCGACCGTCGCGGGTGCGCTGACGACCGCGAGCGCAGGGCTCGCCGCGACCTATTCGGGCCTCGTCTACGCGGTCAGCGCGCACCGCGTGAACGCGGACAAGCGCAGCCGCGTCGTGCGCCTGATCGATTCGACGTCGGATTTCGTCGGCGTCGCGAGCGGCATCGCGGGCACGATCGCGCAATACGACAAAGGGCACTACGGGCTCGCGGCAACCGCCGCGACATCGACGGCGATGCTGCTCGGCGCGCGCCTGAACACCCATTTCCCGAACGCGACGCGCTGGGTCAAAAAATACCCGACCGCGCTCATCCTCGTGCCGATCGGGATCTGGGGCTTCACGCAATTGCAGAGCCTGTTCTTCGGCCCGCCGTCGGGCGGCTCGGGATCGTCGCCGCACAAGCCGCAGACGACGCCGGCCTCGCCGTCGCCGTCACACCAGCCGCCGCAGCCGAGCGCCGGCACGCCGACGACCGGCCTCGCGCCGGGCACGACCGCCACGCAACCGCCCGGGACCGGCACGACGGGCAATACGGCGCCCGCGCAGCCCTCCGCGCCGCCGTCGCAGGCCGCGCAGCCGTACATCGTCGTGGCCGGAGATTCGCTGTGGGTGATCGCCGACGCGCATCGCCAGTCGCTGCTGGACGCGGCGCACGTGTCGCCGGACGACCGCAAGGCGATGACGCGCGACCAGCAGGATGCGCGCGCGCTGAACGAGATCTTGCAGTTGAATTCGGGCCTGGCGTCGGCGCCGAACGTGCTGCGTGTCGGGCAGTCGATCAACGTCGGCTGATGCGCGCCGGCCCGTCGCTCAGCCGCTCCACGCGGACGACCGGATCACGCTGCAGAAGTTGCCCGCACGGAAATGCGGATCCTTGTCCGCGAGCACGTCGGCCTTCACGTTGCCGAACGTCGTGTCGGGCTTGTGCTTGATGCCGTCGTAGAACGCCTGAATGATGTCCTCCTTGAAATGCGGCGTGCGCGGATGCGCGCGCACGACCGCTTCCCGCTCGCTATCGCTGTATTCCGGATAAGCGAGGCCCAGCACGTCCATCTCGACGCCCGCCGTGACCAGCGCGACGACCGGATGCATGTGCTGCGGGATGCCCGGTGTGGTGTGCAAAGCGATCGCGGTCCACACGACATCGATGTCCTGTTGGGAAATCCCGTTGCCCTTCAGAAAATCGCGCGCGGCGTTCGCGCCGTCCACTTCGAAGCGCTCGCAAGCGCTGCTGTGCCGGTGCGTCAGTCCCATGTCATGGAACATGCAGCCGCAATAAAGCAGTTCGGGATCGTACTCGAGCCCGCGCCGCCGGCCCGCCAGCGCCGCGAAATAGAACACGCGGCTCGAATGGTGGAACAGCAGCTCGGACTCGGTATCGCGCACGAGCTCGGTGATCTCGCGCGTCAAACGCGTATCGGGAAGGGTGATGCCGGCAACGTTCACAGTCATGATCGACCTCCATGGAAGACATCTTCGATTTTCCGGATTCCGACCGATGTCTCCAATGAACGTATCACGCCTGATCCTGCCATTTCGCGCGACGAACGGACACGACGCCTGCACGGCGCAAGAAGCGCCCCTATACTGCTGCGCATCACGTTCGATACCACATGCAATCGATCATGCCGAAGATCGTGGGTATTTTCGCCGTTCCGGGTGTTCAACTGCTCGACGTCTCCGCGCCGCTCGACGTGTTCGCGCAAGCAAACACCGAGTGCGGCAAGCCGTTCTACACGCTGCGGGTCATCGCGAGCGGGCCCGGGCCGATCTGCAGTTCGTCCGGCGCACGGGTGCTGCCCGACTGGATCGCGCCTGATATCCCGGAGCGCCTCGACACGCTGCTGGTCGCCGGCGCGCCGCACGCCGGCCAGATCGTATTGCGCACCGACGTCCTCGCGTGGCTGCGCTCGGCGGCCGTGCAAAGCAGGCGCTACGGCTCGATCTGCACCGGCGCGTTCCTCCTCGCGGCCACCGGCCTGCTGAAAGGGCGCCACCTGACCACGCACTGGGCCGCCGCCGATGCACTCGCTAACGCATATCCGTCCGTCACCGTCGACGCCGACGCACTGTACGTACGCGACGGCAAGCTGCGCACCGGCGCCGGCGTCACGGCCGGGCTCGATCTCGCGCTCGCGCTGGTCGAGGAGGATCTCGGCCGCGAGATCGCGCGGCGCGTCGCCGCGCAACTGGTGATGTTCTTCAAGCGCCCGGGCGGGCAGCTCCAGTTCAGCCGCAAGGGCGAGGCGCGCCCCGCCGGGCGTTCGGTGCTGCAGGAAGTCCAGCGCTGGATCGCCGCCCATCCGGAACTCGAGCATTCGGTGGCCGAGATGGCGAAGCATGCGGGTATGAGCCCGCGCCATTTCGCGCGACTGTTCCGCGCGGAAGTCGGCATGACGCCGGCCGCATGGGTCGAGGCGACCCGCATCTCGGCCGCCCGCCAGCTACTCGAGAACGGCCACGACACGCCGAAGCAGGTCGCGGCGAAATGCGGCTTCGCGAACGTCGATACGCTCAGGCGAGCGTTCACCCGGCACGTCGGCATCACCCCGGCCGAATACCGGAAGCGGCAAGCGACCCTGACTGCGTGATGCGAAAAGCACGACACCGGCGGCCTCGCCAAAATTAATTCGGAATGCGATTCAACCGTTCAGTCCGCTGGCGCTGCACCGATCGGCCCTGTTGCTCGCGCAGGCCACGCGCCTGCCCCGGCACGCCCGCAATCTTCAGAGGAAATCGCATGCCGCGCGAATCGTTTACCCAGTTGCAATAATGATTCGCTGCAACGCATATTTCCGACCGGTAACGCGATCGTTACGATGCAATCAACCGCTGAACGCCACGAGCGAAGCGCGAAATCAACAGAACCGGAGGTCACCATGAAGTCGTTCATCACCGCTGTCGTCGCCGCAACCGCACTGTCCGCATCGTATGGCGCATTCGCCCAATCGAACCCGTCGGGCCAGTTGACGCGCGCCCAGGTGCGTGCGGAACTCGTCCAGCTCGAACAAGCCGGCTACAAGCCCGAAGTCTCCGATCAGTATTACCCGCGTGCGCTGCAGACCGCGCAGGCCCGCGTGACGAACGCCGATGAAGCCGGCTACGGCGCGCAGGCAGCCGCGGGCGCGCGTGCCGGCCGCGCGATCGCGGTCAAGCAGGAAGGCCGCGACTCGATCTATTTCGGCCAGTAAGCCGGATACGCGCCGGCATATTTCCCGCGTATTCCGATACGCACGCCGTACACGCGACACCCCGCTCCCGTTCATCGGGGCGGGGTGTTCGTTTTCCGGCCGTCCGCGCCCTTTGCCGCTCGCGTGCCGCGCGGCGCCGTTCACGCAAGCATCCGGTGTTTGCGCATAGAATGGCCGCGTGGTCGGTGTCGGCCAGAACGCGAGCGAGCGGTATCGCGACGCCCGCCGGTCGGCCCGATGTCGCACTCGGCGCATTTTTCGAAAAGGAGCGGTTTCATGTCTCAAACATCCGGTTCCATGATCACGTTTCGCCGCCCGGACGGCCAGGAACTGCAGGGCTATCTCGCCACGCCGGCACGGACCGAAGGCGCGCCCGCGGTTGTCGTCATCCAGGAATGGTGGGGGCTGAACGACCAGATCCGCGGCGTCGCGGATCGCCTCGCGCGCTGCGGCTATTTCGCGCTCGTGCCCGACCTGTATCGCGGCAAGTCGACGGTCGAGGAGGAAGAAGCGCACCATCTGATGACCGGCCTCGATTTCGGCGACGCCGCGTCGCAGGACATTCCGGGCGCGGTCGCGCACCTGAAAACGCTGGCGCCGCGCGTCGCGGTGACGGGCTTCTGCATGGGCGGCGCCCTCACGCTGCTGTCGCTGCAACATGCCGAAGCGGATGCCGGCGTCACGTGGTACGGCCTTCCGCCGCTCGACTACCTCGATCCGGCCAAGCTCAAGGTGCCGCTGATGGGCCACTGGGGCACGCAGGATGCGTTCTTCAAGATCGACCAGGTCGACGCACTGGAAAAGAAGCTCACGGATGCGAAGGTCGGCTTCGAATTCCATCGCTATCTCGCGCACCATGCGTTCGCGAACGAAACGGCCGTCGGCCCCGGTCGCATCGCCGGCACGCAGTTCGATCCGGTGTGGTCGCAAATGGCGTGGGACCGCACGCTCACGTTCTTCGGCCGGACGCTTTGGACGAAGCCGGCGTAACGTAACGCCGCTCACCGCGCGGCGACGGTGCAAAAGAACACGCCACGGATTTGCGTCCGTGGCGTGTTCGTTTTCGCAACCGTTCGGTTCGATGGACGGACGCGGCTCTGCCGCTCCTGCCGTGCGTTGCGCTTAGCCGTTCGTCGCCGTTGCCGACGCAGCCGCCTTGTCGTAATCGACCGGCGCATCCGGCGCGCGCGGCGCTTCGCCCGCGCGCTGGATCCAGCCTCCGCCCAGTGCGCGGTACAGATCGACCAGATTCGTCCAGCGCGCCAGACGCGCGCTGATCAGCGACTGCTGCGCCGAGTACAGATCCGTCTGCGCGGTCAGCACCGACAGGTAGCTGTCCACACCGTTCTTGTAACGCAGGTCCGACAGGTCGAAGCGACGCTGCTGCGCGTGCTCGTTGCGCTCGAGCGCCGCGATCTGCTGGTCGTACGTGCCGCGTGCGGCCAGGCCGTCCGACACTTCGCGGAATGCCGACTGGATCGCCTTCTCGTAGTTCGCGATCTCGATGCGCTTCTGCACGTTCGCGAGATCGAGGTTCGCGATGTTCTGGCCGCCCTCGAAGATCGGCAGCGCGATGTTCGGCGCGAACGACCACGCCGCCGTGCCGGCCTTGAACAGGCCGCCCAGCGTCGGGCTCGCGGTGCCGAACGCGGCCGTCAGCGAGATCTTCGGGAAGAACGCCGCGCGGGCCGCGCCGATGTTCGCGTTCGCGGCCAGCAGCGTCTGCTCGGCCTGCATCACGTCCGGACGACGCGTGAGCAGATCCGACGGCAGCCCGGCCGGCACGTCCGTCAGCAGGTTCTGCGCATCGAGCGGCAGGCCCGCCGGCAGATCGTCCGGCAGCGGCTCGCCGATCAGCAGCACCAGCGCGTTCAGCGCCTGCGCGCGCGCACGTGCCTGCGCCTGCTGGTTCGCGAGCGCCGTCTCGACCACCGTCTGCGCCTGACGCAACTCGAGCTCGGAGCCCGTGCCGTTGTCGAACTGCAGCTTGGTCAGGTCGTACGACGCCTGCGCGGTCTTCAGCGTGTTCTCCGTGACCTTCAGCAGATCGTCGGTCGACAGCAGCGTCAGGTATTGATCCGCCACCTGCGACACCAGCGAGATCTCCGACGCCTGCCGCGCGTACGACGTCGACAGGTACTGCGCGAGCGCCTGATCCTTCAGGCTCTGCACGCGGCCGAACAGGTCGAGTTCCCACGACGCCGACAGCCCGACGTTGTACACGCGCGAGATCAGCGGCTGGCCCGTCTGCGACACACCGGCCGGATAGCGCTGGAGGTTGCCCGTGCCCGTACCGTCGAGCGTCGGGAACAGCCCCGCGCGCGTGATCTGGTACTGCGCACGCGCCGCCTCGATGTTCAACACCGACACGCGCAGGTCGCGGTTGTTTTTCAGCGCGATCTCGATCAGCCGCTGCAGGCGCGGATCGACGAAGAACTCGCGCCAGCCGATGGCGGTCGCCGCCTGGCCGTTCGCGCTGCGCGCGCCGGCCGCGCCCGGCTGCGTCGCGTAGACGCCGCCGGCCGGGTACGCCTGCGCGACGGGCGCGTCGGGCCGCTTGTAATGCGGCGCCATCGTGCACCCCGTGGCAAGGAGCGCGACTGCGATTGCAGTCAAAGCGTGTTTTTGCATCGTTACTGCCCCTTCGAATCGTGTGCGTCGTCGCGGCCGCGCTGCAGATCGGCCTGGACGAGACGCCATGCGTCGTCGACGTTTTCCGTCTCGCCGCCGAAGATCGCGCGAACCCGCACGAAGAACATCGGGATCATGAAGATCGCGAGGAACGTCGCCGTGATCATCCCGCCGATCACGCCCGTGCCGATCGCGTGCTGGCTCGCCGAGCCCGCGCCGTTGCTAACCGCGAGCGGCAGCACGCCCAGCATGAACGCGAGCGACGTCATCAGGATCGGGCGCAGCCGCAGGCGCGCCGCCTCGATCGCCGCACGCACCGGCCCCATGTTCCCGCCTGCCTGAAGCTCGCGCGCGAACTCGACGATCAGGATCGCGTTCTTTGCGGACAAGCCCACGGTCGTCAGCAGGCCCACCTGGAAGAACACGTCGTTCTCGAGGCCGCGCAGCATCGTCGCGAGCAGCGCGCCGACCACGCCGAGCGGCACGACCATGATCACCGAGAACGGGATCGACCAGCTTTCATACAGCGCCGCGAGACACAGGAACACGACGAGGATCGAGATCGCGTACAGGATCGGCGCCTGCGAGCCGGACTGGATTTCCTGGAACGACAGCCCCGTCCACGAATAGCCGATGCCTTCCGGCAGCTTGCTCGCGAGCGCTTCCATCGCCGCCATCGCCTGGCCGGTCGACTTGCCTTCCGCGGCCTGTCCCTGGATCTCGATCGACGACACGCCGTTGTAGCGCTCGAGCTTCGGCGATCCGTAGATCCAGTGGCCGGTCGAGAACGCGCTGAACGGCACCATCCCCCCCGCGCTGTTGCGCACGTACCAGATGTTCATGTCTTCCGGCGTCATCCGGAACGGCGCGTCGGCCTGCACGTACACCTTCTTGATCCGGCCGTCGGTGTCGAGGAAGTTGTTCACGTACTGCGACGCCCACGCGATCGAGAACGTCTGGTCGATCGCCGCGGCCGTCACGCCGAGCGCGTTCGCCTTCTCGCGATCGATGTCGACCTTGTACTGCGGCGTATCGTTCAGGCCGTTCGGGCGGACCAGCGCGAGCGCCGGATCCTTCGCGGCCATCCCGAGCAACTGGCCGCGCGCGGCCATCAGCGCATCGTGGCCGAGACCGGCGTTGTCCGTCAGCTCGAAGTCGAAGCCGGCGGCGGTACCGAGTTCGGGAATCGACGGCGGGTTGAACGGAATCACCATCGCGTCCTTGTACTGCGAGTAGTGCGCGAAGGTCCGGCCGATCAGCGCCTGCACCTTCTGGTCCGAACGCTGGCGATGCTCGTACGGCTTCAGCTTCACGAACACGAGGCCCGCGTTCTGGCCGCGGCCCGCGAAGCTGAAACCGTTGACCGTGAACACCGAGTCGACCACATCCTTCTCGGCGGTGGTCAGGTACGTGTTGATGTTGTCGAGCGTCTTGCCGGTCGTTTCCTGCGTCGAGCCCGACGGCGTCTGCACGATCATGAACATGTAGCCCTGGTCCTCGTCGGGCAGGAACGACTTCGGCAGGCGCGCGAACATCACGCCGACCGCGATGAACACGGCGAGATAGATCACGAGCCAGCGGCCCGAGCGCCGGATCACGTGGTTCACGCCGCCCGTGTAGCGATCGCGGCTGCGATCGAAGGTCCGGTTGAACCATCCGAAGAAACCCTTCTTCTCTTCGTGATGCCCCTTTTCGACCGGCTTCAGGATCGTCGCGCACAGTGCCGGCGTCAGAATCAACGCGACCAGCACCGACAGCACCATCGCCGACACGATCGTCAGCGAGAACTGACGATAGATCGCGCCGACCGAGCCGCCGGAGAACGCCACCGGCACGAACACCGCCGACAGCACGAGCGCCACGCCGACGAGTGCGCCGGTGATCTGGCTCATCGCCTTGCGGGTCGCCTCCTTCGGCGACAGCCCCTCCTCGGCCATCACGCGCTCGACGTTCTCGACCACCACGATCGCATCGTCGACCAGCAGGCCGATCGCGAGCACGAGGCCGAACATCGACAGCGTGTTGATCGAGAAACCGACGACGCCCATGATCGCGAACGTGCCGAGCAGCACGACCGGCACCGCGATCGTCGGGATGATCGTCGCCCGCAGGTTCTGCAGGAACAGATACATCACGAGGAACACGAGCACGATGCCCTCGATCAGCGTCTTGACCACCTCCTCGATCGACAGGCGCACGAACGGCGTCGTGTCGTACGGGTAGTGCACGACGAGACCATGCGGGAAATACTTCGACAGCTCGTCGATCTTGGCCCGCAACGCGTTCGCGGTCGCCAGCGCGTTCGCGCCGGTCGCGAGCTGGATGCCGAGGCCGGCCGTCGGCTGCCCCATGTACTTCGTGTCGAACGTGTAGTTCTCCGAACCCAGCGCCGCGCGGCCGACGTCCTTCAGGCGAACCTGCGAGCCGTCCTGGTTGACCTTCAGCAGGATGTTGCCGAACTGCTCGGGCGTGCGCAACAGCGTCGATTCGGTGATCGTCGCCTGCAGCACGGTGCCCGGCTTCGCCGGCGTGCCGCCGATCTGGCCGCCCGCGATCTGCACGTTCTGCTGCGTGATCGCGGCCGTCACGTCGGTCGGCGTGAGGCTGTAGTTGGTCAGCTTGACGGGGTCGAGCCAGATCCGCATCGAGAACTGCGAACCGAGCAGCAGCGTCTGGCCGACGCCGTTGACGCGGCTCAGCGGATCGAGCACGTGCGACGCCACGTAGTTCGTCAGGTCCTCCTTCGACATCCGGCCGTCCTCGGAGTTGAACGCGAACCACATCAGCCAGTTGCTGCTCGACTTCGTGACCTGCATGCCGAGCTGCTGCACGACTTGCGGCAGGTTCGGCGTCGCGAGCGACAGCTTGTTCTGCACCTGCACCTGCGCGACGTCCGGATTCGTGCCCGGCGAAAAGGTCAGCGTGATCGTCGCGTTGCCCGAATCGTCGCTCGTCGACGACATGTACAGGAAGTTGTCGAGTCCGCTCATCTGCTGCTCGATCACCTGCGTCACCGTGTCTTCCACCGTCTTCGCGGAAGCGCCCGGATAGTTCGCCTGGATCTGGATCGTCGGCGGTGCGATCGTCGGATACTGCGCGATCGGCATCTTGAAGATCGATGCGACGCCGGCCAGCATCAGCACGATCGCGATCACCCACGCGAAGATCGGGCGATCGATAAAGAACTTGGCCATGAAACGGACTCCCTGTTATTGCGCGCTCGACGCGGCGGCCGAACTCGCTGCGGCATGGGCCGCGGTACTCGCCGGCGCGGCGCTTGCCGGCGCGGCGGATGCGGCGTCCGCCGCCGGAGCGAGCTGCGCGGCCACGGTCTTCACCGTCGCGCCCGGGCGCACCTTGTCGACGCCCTGCACGATCACGTGATCGCCCGCCTGCAGACCGCCTTCGACGATCCAGTTCTGGCCGTACGTGCCGGTGGTCGTCAACGGACGCATCTCGACCTTGTTGGCCGCAGTCACGACCAGTGCAATTGCCTGACCCTTCTGGTCATGCGTGACGCCGATCTGCGGCACCAGGAACGCGTTCTCGTTCACGCCTTCCTCGATCCGTGCACGCACGAACATCCCCGGCAGCAACACGCGGCCCGGGTTCGGGAAGACCGCGCGGATCGTCACCGAGCCCGTGGTCTGGTCGACCGTCACGTCCGAGAACTGCAGCTTGCCCGGCTCCGAGTAGGTCTTGCCGTCTTCCAGGATCAGCGACACCTTCGCCGCGCCCGGGCCGCTCGTCTTCAGACGCCCGCTCTGCACGTCCTGACGCAGCTTCAGCCCTTCGAGGCTCGATTGCGTGAGGTCGACGTACACCGGATCGAGCTGCTGCACCGTCGACATCAGCGTCGCCTGGCTCGCCTGCACGTATGCGCCCGGCGTCACCTGCGAGATGCCGACGCGGCCGCTGATCGGCGACACGACATCCGTATAGCCGAGGTTGATCTGCGCGGTGTCGACCGCCGCCTTGCCGGCCGCGACGTCCGCCGCGGCCTGGCCTTGCGTGGCGACCGCGTTGTCGTAGTCCTGCTTGCTGACCGCGTTCGCCGCGACCAGCACCTTGTAGCGCGCGACCAGCGCGTTCTGCGTGACGAGGTTCGCCTGCGCCTTCGCCAGCGTCGCCTTCGCGCTGTTCAGCGCGGCGATGTACGGCGCCGGATCGATCTTGTAGAGGCGCTGGCCGGCCTTGACGTCGGTGCCTTCGGTGAATTCACGGCGCAGCACGATGCCGTCGACCCGCGCACGCACTTGCGCGACGAGGAACGCACTGGTGCGGCCCGGCAGCTCGGCCACCGCCGGCACGGCTTGCGGCTGCACGGTGACGACGCCGACTTCCGGCGTTGGCGGCGGCGGTGCCGATTCTTTTTTCCCGCACGCGGCCAGGAAAACGGCAGCCGTTGCGGCGGTGATTAAGCGGTATGGAACCCGTTCGACGCGCATGGAGCGACCTCTCACAATTAGACGACCTTCAATGGGAATCACCAGATCTCCTCATGGTCCTGACGCGCGGCGGACTTGCAGCTTCCTGTCCAGCGCGGATGCGGACGCGTGTTGCGGGTGTGCGTTGCACCCTGCGAAGCGTTCGTGTGCCGAACTGCTTCCGATAAAGAGCGGCGAACCCGCGGTCCGGCGGGATCGCGTTGCCGCGGGTTCAGCCTGGCCGCTGGCTCGCGGGCCGGAACGCGGCGCCGACGAATTCGATGAACGCGCGCGCGGCGGCCGGCAAACGCGCGGCGCGCGCATGTGCGAGCTTCAGCGTGACGGGCGCGAGCGGGTGGACCGGTGCAATGCGCACCAGCGTGCCGGCCGCCAGATCGGCGTCGACGAGATACGCGGGCAGCACCGTCGCGCCCATGCCGGCCACGGCCAGCCGCCGCGCCATCTCGAGATGGCCGACGCCCGTATTGCCGGGCGCCGCGCCGGATCGAATCCCGGCCGCGTGAGCGTCGTCGGTCGCCGGCAGTTCCAGCCGCACGGCCGCGATGTCCGGCCAGTCGCCCGACGCAGCCGCGCCGCCGTGCGCGGCGACGTAACCTGGCGCCGCGACCCGCACGGATTCGTACGCGGCCAGCGTATGCAGCGCATGGGCGCCGGACACCGGCATGTCATCCGTCAGGAACGCGACGTCGATGTCCTCGGCGGCCAGGTCGACGTGGGTATCGGTCAGCGTCACGGTCGGCCGCACGTCCGGAAACCGGTGCACGAAGCGATCGAGCAACGCGCTCAACTGGCTGAGCCCGAACGCGACCGGCGCGGCCACGCGCAATACGCCTTCCGGCTTGCTGCCCATCGCGACGAAGCGGCCGTCGATCTCGTCGATCGCGCCGAGAATCCGCTCGACGCGCGCGAGATACAGCTCGCCGATTTCCGTGAGCGACTGGTGGCTCGTGCTGCGTTGAAGCAGGCGTGCACCGAGGCGCGTTTCGAGCGCATCGACCAGCCGGCTCGCCATCGCCGTCGACACACGCAACCGCGTCGCCGCCCGGCGAAACCCGCCTTCTCTTGCCACCGTCACGAATGCCCGAATCGATTGAAGTTGGTCCATTTGTCCGGATTTCCCTGCGCGGACGACTGCCCGTATGCCTGTACCCGCCGCCGCGCCACAGCCGGCCCCATCGGCCCGGCCAATGCGGCGGCACCGACACCGGCTCGGCCGGGTCGGTCGGCACGTGCGACACGCACGGGCCGGCTTGCAACGGACGCAAACCGGCCTCGGCAAGCCCGATGCACGATCGTTCGATAGCAGTCCTGAGTCTTTTCCGGCGATTCGCGGGGCGACGCACGCGGCATGGCGGCGGCCGCGCATCACGCGGACGAGGGTGCCCGCATCATCCGGGCGCGCTGAATCGCATTTCCTTCAGCAGCTGCAATGGTAGGGAAACCACCGAAAAATGGCTTGCCCGATCCTGCGATTGTTTTGCCTTAATTTCCGAATTTGTGCGCCGCACACCGCGCAACGACGACAGCACGATCGCCAATCATGCAGGTCCGGATGATCGGGCTAATTTCGGACAGGTTTAGGCAATCCCGCGCACGCAACTGGCCGTACGATGTGACCGCCGTGCCTGCACCGCGACAGCGGATCACAGCCGCGCCCATTGCATCGACCACGCCGCCACCCGCTTACGCAACATGGAAATCGACGCCGAAACGCCGCCGCAACCGCGCCACCCGACCGATCACGAGGCTCGGCCGCGCGCCCGGTCGCCCGCGGCCCGGCTCGCGGCGCTGATCGCCGCGTACGCGCCGCACGACGGCATGTTCGACCTCCCGTTGCGCGGCATGCGCGTCGCGCGCGCTGGCGCGCCGTCGCCGCAGTGGAACCACGGCGTGCACCACGCGTGCCTGAGCATCGTCGGGCAAGGCGCGAAGTCGATGCGCGTCGGCGACGAGACGTACCCGATCGACGAATCGCGGATGCTGGTCGCCACCGCCGATCTGCCCGTGACCGGACGCGTGACCCGCGCAAACCCGACCGAGCCGTTCCTTTACGCGCAACTCGCGCTCGATCCGCGCCGCATCGCGGCGCTCACGCCGGTGGTCTTTCCGCGCGGGCTGCCGAAAGCCGTCGACTACCGCGCGCTCGACACGCTCGACGCAACGCCCGAAATCGTCGACGCCGTCGCGCGGCTGATGCAACTGATCGCACAGCCCGACGACCTCGACCTGCTCGCACCGCTGATCGTCGACGAAATCCTCATCCGGCTGCTGCGCGGCCCGTCGGGCGCGCGCGTCGCGCAGATCGGCGACGCCGGTTCGACGACTCAACGGATCTCGCGCGCCGTCGCATGGATTCGCGACCACTACCTCGATCCGATAGCGGTCGACGCGCTCGCGCGACGGGTGGAGATGAGCCCGTCGACTTTCCACCATCACTTCCGTGCGGTCACGTCGATGAGTCCGTTGCAATGCCAGAAGGTGCTGCGGTTGCAGGAGGCGCGCCGCCTGATGTGCCTGGCGGCGATGGACGCGCGGCAGGCGTGCCGAAGCGTCGGCTATGTGAGCGCGTCGCAGTTCAGCCGCGAATACGCGCGGCTGTTCGGCGACGCGCCGGGCCGCGACGTTACGAGACTGCGCGGCGAAGCCGTACCGCTGTCGCGCGTCGCGCCATGAACGGATATCGCGACGGGTTCGCGGCTCATCGCGAACCCGCTCGTCGGGCCGGCTCCCGGCTCATGCGAGCGAGGGCGGTGCAGCCAGGCTGACGTCGACGCGCTTCGGCAGGATGCCGGCCTGATGGAACACGTCCGCGATGCGCTGCTGGTACGCGAGCGTGTCGCGGGTGACGGGCTCGACACCGAAGCGTGCGCGGCGAAACGCGAGCGCCACGGCCGGCTCCGGAATTCCCCACAGTTTCGAGAATTCGGCCGCGCCCTGCGCGCGGTTCGCATCGAGCCAGCGCTGGATCGTCGCCAGTTCCGACACGACCGCATCGAGCACGTCCGCATTGCGCTGCGCATACGTGCGTGACGCAAAGTAGTAGCCGCGGTTCTCGACGAGCCCGGTACCGTCCGCGACGATGCGCGCGCCGAACGCCTGCTGGACCACTGCGAGAAACGGATCCCAGATGATCCACGCATCGACCGAGCGATTCTCGAAAGCGGCCCGCGCATCGGACGGCGACAACCAGACCGGCGTGACGTCGGTATAGCCGAGCTTCGCGGCCTGCAGCAGCCGGACCAGCAGGAAGTGCGTATTCGATCCCTTCACCAGCGCGATGCGCTTGCCGCGCAGGTCGGCAAAGGTCTTGACCGGCGAATCCTTCGCGACGACCACGGCTTCGGCTGCCGGACCGGCCGGCGTCTGCGCGTAGTAGACGAGCGGCGCGCCGGCCGCGAGCGCGAAGATCGGCGGCGCTTCGCCGACATCGCCGAAATCGATCGATCCCGCGTTCAGCGCCTCGAGTTGCGGCGGGCCCGACGGGAATTCGGTCCACGTGACGTTCACGCCGAGTGTCGCGAGCTTGCCCTGCAGCGTGCCGCGCGCCTTCAGCAGGCTGAGCGGCCCTTTCTGATAACCGATGCGCAAAGTACGCGTAGCGGCCGTGCCAGCCAGCGCAAGGCCCGGATGGGCGGCGAAGCCTGCCGCGATCGCCAGGCCGGCATGAAGCAGCCGGCGGCGGGTACTGGAGTATCGATCTGCCATGTCGTTTCGGGTTCGATGAAGTGGGCGCGAGCGGAGCGCACGCATGCGATGAATCAGGTCGAACCGATTCTAAAAGGCGGCCGCCGCACGCCGAACCAACGATGTTCGATATCGAAAGCAAGCGTTTTCATAAGGACTTGACGGCAGCACGAGCAGCGTTGTCAGGAACCGTCCGTGTGCACGTGCATTCGTTGCCCGCTTTTAACGCAGGATTCCGAATCAATTACGTCGAGCCGCAAGACGGTGCGCGGTACTCACGACACCGACCTTGCGTCTATCAGGAGTGACGGGACGGGCAGCAAGCGTTCAAAGCGGCCTCGTCGGCGGCGAGCAGCTCGGGCACGCATTCCCGCAGGAAATCGACGAACGTGCGGATCTTCGCATCGAGATACTGACGCGACGCATACAACGTATAGACCGTCAGCTTCTGCAGCCGGTAGTCGGGCAGCACGCGCACCAGTGCGCCGCTCGCGAGCGCGGGCAGCGCAGCCGGGATCGGCAGCGAGCCGATACCGAGCCCGGCGCGCAGCGCGGCGCCGAGCGCATCGGCGATATTCACCTGGAAATCGGGCACCGGCAGTTCGAACGTTTCGCGGCCGTTCGGGCCGTCGAGATGCCAGCGGTCGCGCGGAAAAAGCGGCGTGACGATCTGCAGGCACGCATGACCGGCGAGATCGCTCACCGTGCGCGGCGTGCCGCGCCTCTTCAGATAGGCAGGCGATGCGCACAACACGCTGCCCACGTCGCCGAGCCGCTGCGACACCAGCCCGGAATCGGGCAGCTCCGTCGTGCTCAACTGCAGCGACACGTCGTAGCCTTCGTCGATGATGTCGGGCACGTGCTGCGACAGCGTCAGCTCGACCGCGACCGACGGATAGCGCTCGCGGTAGCGCACGACCGCGGGGACCACGTAAGACTGGCCGAAGCTCGTCGTCGCGTGAACGTGCAACCGTCCGGACGGCTTCGCCTGCGCATCGGCCGCCTCGGCTTCCGCTTCGTCGATATAGCCGAGGATACGCTGGCAGCGGTCGAGATAGCGCTGCCCGGCGTCAGTCAGCGCGATGCGGCGCGTGCTGCGGTTGAGCAGGCGCGTGCGCAGATGCGTTTCGAGCTGCGCGACCGAGCGCGATGCATAGGCCGTCGTGATGTCCAGGCGCTGGGCCGCGCTCGTGAAGCTGCCCTCCTCCGCGACCCGGACGAAAATGCGCATCATCTGTAACGTGTCCATCGACCTGTCCCCGGGATTGTCACGTCGCGCCGCCGGGGTGCCGGCGGCGCCGGCACACGCCGGTCTGGCGCGAATCGTGCGGAACAGTACAGCAGCGTTGCAGGCGTGTCCAGTTCGCCGTATGCGGCACGATCCGGATGCGGAATCGGGCTGCCGGGCCGCTCGCCGCGCGGCATCCGGGCCGAACGTACGTGCGTATCGAAGGTGCGGACAGGCCAACGGCAGCGGTCGGCAAAAACTACCCGCCGACCATGATCCCCCTCTCGATTGACACCCTTCGCGTCTCGCGCGTTACGCGGCGCCCGCCGCATCGAACGGATTGCGCAACACGATCGTATCGTCGCGTTCCGCGCCGGTCGTGATCATCGAAACCGGCGCACCCGCCACCGCTTCGATGCGCGCGACGAAGTCCTGCGCGGCTCGGGGCAGCGCCGCACGCTCGCGCACGCCCTTCACGGAACCTTGCCAGCCTTCGAACCGTTCGTAGAGCGGCTTCGCGCGCGACTGCGCATCGAGGCTCGCAGGCAGGTGGTCGACACGCACGCCGTCGAATTCGTAACCGACGCACAGCTCGATCGACTCGAAGCCGTCGAGCACGTCGAGCTTGGTGAGCGCCAGCGAATCGATGCCCGAGACCCTGACGGCCTGACGCAGTTGCGCGGCATCGAGCCATCCGCAGCGTCGCGGCCGGCCGGTATTGACGCCGAATTCCTGTCCGCGCGCACGCAGCGTTTCGCCGGTCGCATCGGTCAGCTCGGTGAGGAACGGGCCGCCGCCGACCCGCGTCGCATACGCCTTCGTGACACCCAGCACGTGACCGAGCTTCGCCGCACCGAGCCCGGTGCCGGCCGCCGCGGCCGATGCGACGGTGCCCGACGACGTCACGAACGGATACGTGCCCCAGTCGATGTCCAGCATCACGGCCTGCGAACCCTCGAACAGAATGCGCTCGCCTCGATCGGTCGCGTCGTTGAGGTCGGCCCAGACGGGACGCACGAACGGCAGGATCTTCGGTGCAAGCGCAACCAGCGTCGCCCGCATCGCATCGCGATCGTACTCGTCGAGCCCCAGGCCTCGGAACCACGCGTTGTGATGGTCGACGAGCACGTCGAGTTTGGCTGCGAGCTCGCCCGGTTCCGCAAGATCGCCGACGCGCAGCCCGCGACGCCCGACCTTGTCCTCGTAGGCCGGCCCGATCCCGCGCAGCGTGGTGCCGATGGGTTCGCGGCGCAAACGCTCCTGCGCCTGATCGATCGCACGGTGAATCGGCAGCACCAGCGTCGCGTTCTCCGCGATCGACAGGTTGTCCGGCGTCACCGACAACCCGAGCGCGGCCATCCGTCCGATTTCCGCGAGCAGCGCTTCCGGGTCGAGCGCCACGCCGTTGCCGATCACGCCGCGCTTGCCGCGCACGATGCCGCTCGGCAGCAGCGCGAGCTTGTACGTGCGACCGCCGACGACCAGCGTGTGACCCGCGTTGTGGCCGCCGTTGTAGCGTGCGACGAGATCGGCCTGCGCCGCCAGCCAATCCACGATGCGCCCCTTGCCTTCGTCACCCCATTGGGCGCCCACGACCACCACGTTCGGCATGTTCCGTACTCCATGTGAGAAATTCAGACACTCGTTCAGCCCAGATCGGCCGTTTGTGTGCCATATTGGCGTAGCCGGATCGCCCGATCAAACGATTAAACCTGAACCATCGTGTGAGTAAATTTCACGCGAGCCGATGCAATGGCCCGACGACTCCCTCCGTTGAATTCGCTGCGTGCGTTCGAAGCCGCCGCGCGGCTCGGCAGCTTCACGCTGGCCGCCGACGAGCTGTGCGTCACGCACGGCGCGATCAGCCGGCATGTGCAGCAACTGGAAGCATGGCTCGGCCGGCCGCTGTTCGAACGCCACAACCGGCGCGTCGAACTGACCGCGGCCGGCCGCGCGTACCTCGCCGAGGTCGGCGCTTCGTTCGACCGGATCGCACTCGCCACCGCGCAGCACTTCGGCCGCGCACAGCAGCGCGTACTGCGTGTGAGCGCGCCCGCGACGTTCTCGCTGCGCTGGCTCGTCCCCAAGCTGTCGTCGTTCCAGGTTGCGCATCCGGCCATCGAGGTGCGGCTGTCGACGTCGAACGAGCCGATCGAAAAGCTGCGCGACAAGGTCGACCTGATCGTTCGCGGCGGCCCGCAGGCCATCGATGGATACGTCGCGGAAGAATTCCTGTCCGAAGTCCGTCTGCCGGTGTGTGCGCCGAAGTTGCTGGAGGGCCGGGCGCTGGATACGCCCGCCGATCTCGCGGGCTTCACGCTGCTGCACGCGGCAACCTATCCGGGCATGTGGCCGGAATGGCTCGCCGCGGCCGGGCACCCGAATCTCGTTCCGCGGCACTCGCTCACGCTCGAGCATTTCTACCTGACGTTGCAAGGCGCGCTCGACGGTCTCGGCGTCGCAATGGGGCCGATCGCGCTCGTGGCCGACGACATCGCCGAAGGCCGCCTCGTTCAGCCGTTCAGCGAACCGGCGCTGCCGCCGTGGCGCTACTTCACGTATGTGGCGTCGGCGCGGGCGGACGACGACGCCGTACGCGCGTTCAAGGACTGGTTGAAGGCAAGGGGAAACGGAACTGCGTCGGGTGGGCGGCGCTGACCGCCGCTGCATGCGTTTCGTGCCTCTTCATAATATGCAGGATTCCGAATCGAATCGCGTAAGCGTGTGGAACATGCATTGTCATGCGTGCACGCATGATCGCGACGCACGCGGCAAGCCGCGGATCGAACCGTGGCTTGCCGCCTGCCGACGCTTACTGACTTACTGACTTACTGACTTACTGGCTTGCTGCGGCGCCGGCCTTCTTTTCCGCGTTTTGCAGATTCTGCGGATAGTTCGGATCATTGGCCGCCGGCTTGTAACCGGCGTCTTCGAGTTTCTTCAGTTCGGCGGTGTTCTTCGCACGCGCAGCCTTGTGCTCGGCCTTGCGTTTGGCCCTGGCCGCCTTGCGCGCTTCGCTCTTCGCGGCCTTGGCGTCCTGCGCAGCCGGTGCGCTGGCGGCGTCGGTCTGCGCAAACGCCGGAACGGCCGAGCCGAACAGGAAAGCGGCCGCAGTCGCAGCCAGCGTGAGTTTTCTGATCTGGATTCGCATCGCTGAACTCTCTTTTTTGATGACCATCACGGTTTGAAAAACCATCGAGATACCGCCCCTGCCCTGACCGGTCGTCATGTCGCGATCAGGACCAGAGCATCATAACCGTGTCGCAAAAAATGTGGCGCCAACGTGCTGACGGAACTGGGGATACACGTATGGGAGACGCCGTGGTTCGTGCGTTCGATGACGGGGATCGTTGGATACGCGACGACGCACGGCGTCGGCGGTTGTTTCACTGGTGGTGATATCGATACGGCGATGTGCGACGTGACTATCGTCGTGCTGGCACGATCGCCGCACAGTAGTCGATCCGTGCGTCGCGTCATCGTTCGACGCGGCTCGAACGACGGTTCCTCCCATAAACGACCACGATTCGCGTGGTCGGCGATCACGGTTACGTTGCGTCATTGCGGCGCGCGGTGATTCGTCCGGCAATCCTTGCCGCCTTGCAATGCAGAAGGCTAGCCGTGGAGGCGCGGCTTGTTGTCGACTGGCAAGGTCCGACGAAAAATGGCGGGGGCTGTGCAAGCGGTGAAGACGTCGCATGATCGATTACGCGAACGAGCCGAAACCGACATGAACGAGCAGCGCTCGTCTGACGGATGCGCACATGGCTGCGAAAGTCTGTTCGCCCATGCGACCGTGCTTGTCGACGCATCAGGCGTCACACAGGGATACCGATCGTTTCTTGTCGCTCGGATCGACGATTCCTTATATGAACGGAGCGGCAATCTACACCGCTTGCTGATACCTGTGCTCAGCCCGATCGGTGAGCTTTTCCGGGAGTCCGGTTTTTTAAAGGTGAGCATGTTCGGGAGCATCGTGGAAGTCGATTGCGGTGAGCTTCGGTACCGCCGGCATCTTCACGTTGGCTCGCCACGATCGTCCGGCCCCGGACCTCGATGCGGTGGCATCTCGGTCCGAGCCCGTTTTCCTGCGGGGTCCAGGTCCTCTCGTTGCCCGTGACGGGTTCGGCATGACTTCCCGGGGGCTTCCAAAGGTAGAAAACGGACGGGACGCGGGGATGACGAACAGTTCGGCCCGGATGCCTCTGGGCACAGTTCACAGGCTAAATCTGGCGAGCGACGTCACAGGCGATCGACAAAAACTTGTCTACAGACGAGGCTGCGCGAGTACAAAAGACTTCTCGCAGGCAGTCCAGGATGATTTCGAACTGCCGTGAAGGAAAGTGACGGGATCCGTTCCGCGGGTCAATCACAGGGTACCGAGCCGGCCAGGAGCAGGATTTCGGGTCCCATAGACGGGAACCTCTATGCCGAATCGGGGGATTTCCTCCCATAAGTTTCTACGTTTGGGAGCTTGTGAGTAGGCACTCACCTCTCGGGGATGCCTTGTCAGGCAAGGCGTTCTCCAGGAACAGGGCTTCAAATAGAGGCAAGTCAGCCTGAGGCGGCCGGGCTGGGCGGCTGGTGTCCCACAGACGGCTCCCATTGGTAGCGGTTTATGGGGTTCGTCTTTCTGTGCAAGCACACGTGTGTTTACATCTTTGGTAAACCACGTTTACTTCTTTAACTACTTTTAGACGGCTCACATCCTTGTCTGGTAAGGGTTTGAGCGGTGTTCGGTACCCATTTATGGGAGCACAGGTGGCAGGGTGTGGGGTTTCAGGTCTGTGGATTTGGGGTTTGGGGTACCAGGTTGTGGGGAATCAGGGTTGTGGATATGGGGCGAACGTATCCGGTTATGGGAAATCGACCGTAGATCGAGCTGGGTAGCCATCTATGGGAACACACGAAGGTAGCCTTTTCTGGGATGCATTTCTCGATCGGCAGTCCGATGTTTCCACAGCGATTTTCGTCAGGTAGCTCGTTATGGGAGATCTCGAAGGTACCCATTCATGGGATACGTTCTCAATCCGTTCGCTGCCTTTTGCTCGATGGCCCCGTGAAGCATTCCCATAGACAGGACCAGGACCGCAGACAGGTTACCTTTTATGGGAAAAATGAATGGTTGCCGTTTATGGGAGCGATTTCTACCGTCGGGATAGAAAGCAATACCGTCGACGGTAGTGACAGGTACCCTCCTATGGGAATCGATGAAGGTAGCAAGTTATGGGAGAAACCGCGGTCATGTTGCGGGGCATCACGCATCCACCCGGCGCTATCGATTTCGCCCGTTTCCCCCATGGACGGGTACCTTTGCGGTGGCAAATCTTGTGCCGGGTTTTTCCGTCCACCCGGGAAAGGTAGCGACTTTTGGGAGGCTTTTTGATCGAAAGGTAGACGGATATGGGGTCCCGCACAAACATAACAATATCAATTTTCCCTTCTGTATCAGTCGGTTAGGCGAGATATTGAATGTGATTCTGGAATAAGGGCGTTGCTCCGCGGCACGAAAAGGTATAAAGTCCGATTTCAATAAGGCAACCTTACCCGGACACCACGATGCCGCGCAAGCCCGCAAGCAAAGGCTCAGATAAACAGGTTTCGCTGTTTCAGACACCCGAGCCTCCCGACTTGCTGCGCAAGGCGGTCCAGGCGATTCATATCGCGCCGAAGTCGGGAAAGATCGGTCTGCAGCAGCGCAAGATGTTCAGCTCGTTGATCAAGAACGCGCTTCGGCAGGAGGCGTTCGAACCGGGCCGGACGAGCTTCTCGATCTCGATCGCGTCGCTGTCGCACGAGAGCGGATTGAACAGCAACAACACGAAGTACGTGAAGGACACGGTCAACTCGTTGATCAGTACCGTCGTCAACTGGGACTACCTGGCCGCGGACCGTTCGACGGTCTGGAAAGCGTCGGGCCTGCTTGCCGGCGCGGAACTCGAGCAATCGGTGCTGAAGTACAGCTTCTCCGACCAGATCCGCAGCGAGCTGCTCAATCCCGAAATCTACGCGTTGATCGATATGCGAATCGCTCGCGAGTTCCGGCGGTCGCACTCGCTCGCGCTGTGGGAAAACACCGTGCGCTACGAAGGGATCGGCATCACCGCGAAGATTCCGCTGCCGAAATTCCGCGACCTCATTCTCGGCCAGGACAAGGCATCGCAGTCGTACAAGGAATACAAGCTGTTCAAGAGCAAGGTCCTGGTGCCGTGCATCCAGGAGGTGAACGAAGTATCGGACCACACGCTCGAGCTGATCGAACACAAATCCGGCCGCAGCGTGGAAGCAGTGCAGTTCAAGGTGACACGCAAGGAGAGCACCGATACGGTCGAAGACGGCGACGTCAAGAACGAAGCGCTGGTCGACGAGGTCGCGAAGTTCGGTATTCCGCGCTCGGAAGCGCGCCGGCTGATCACGCAATACGGCGTGCAGCGCATCAAGGCGGCGATCGCCTATACGCTCAATCGGACTACGAAGAAGAATGCGGCGCCCGTCGACAACGTGGCCGCGTATTTCCGCAAGGCCTTGACGCACGGTTACACGCTGGCCGACGGGCAGGGAACCGAAACGGTCGCGCCGGCGAAGGAATCCGCGCAGAGCAAGCAGGAACAGATTCGCGACAAGTATCTGGCGGCGAAGGTCGAGGAAGCCGGCGCGTATTTCCGCGAACTGGAGATCGACGACCAGACCAAGCTGATCGAGCGTTACAACGAGACGGTGGCGGGTTCGAAGGACTTGACGTTGTCGCCGAAAAAGAAGGCGAGCAAGCTGGCGCAGACCAGCTTCTTCCGATGGCTGGCGCTCGACACCTGGGGGGAGCCGACCTCGGACGACCTGCTGGAATTCCTGCTCAAAAGCAGCCTCGCAGGCAACTGAGCGAGGCCTCGCTGTCGTGCGCCGTGTGCCGAGCCGTCGTGCGGTTCGGCTTCGCGGCGCCGCGCGGAGGCGAGGCCTTGTGCCGGTGGCGCGTTACTTCGACGTGGCCGTCGCCAGATCGGCGACGTACGCGTCGATGACGGTCTTGAGCTTGTCGGCAAGCGCTTCCTGGTGGGATGCGTCGACTCCCTTGAGTTGCAGGTCCAGACGCCCGTCCGGATAAGTCTTCAACTGGCCGATCGCGCGCGATTCGAGCGCGAAGTCATGGCGAACGCTGTAGCGCGTGCGTCCGGCTTTCTTGGCGCCGTCGCTCTGCGTCCGCAGGAAATTCTCGAGATCGCGGACGGATTTCTTCCGGTCGATCACGGCCGTCAGCAGCCGGTCGGCCGTCGGCTCGCCCAGACGTTCGAAGATCAGCTTCAGGAAGTACGCGGCCTGCAGACCGACCACGTCGCTCGCACTGGCCATCCGCTCCAGCAGCGTGTTCGGCAACGCATTCAGCGACAGCGTCTTGCTGATCGATGCCTTGTCCTTGCCGATTTTCTCCGCCAGCGTGTTCTGGTCGGCAAAGACTTTTTCGTCCAGGAGGCGTTTCCACGCGACCGCATCGTCGAAGATCGTCTGGCGTTCGTGGTCGTGGTTTGCCCGATACGCGATCGTATAGAGCTGCTCGGGCGTGTGATCCGTGCGGAACGTCGCATTGATCGTTTCGTCGCCGTTGATGCTCGTCGCACGCAGCCGGCGTTGCCCGTCGATCACGACGAGCTTGCCGGGAAATTCGGGGAGCCGCGTAACCTTGATCGGCTCGATCTGCCCTTCCCGTTTCAACGTCAGTGCGAGCTCGTGCAGGCTCGATTCCGAGTAGAACACGCGCGGGTTGAAAGGGTTCGGGATGCAGTCCTTGACCAGCACCTTCTGCGGCGCGCCCAGATCGGGCGTATCGGCGGGCGCGGTTGCTGCCGGGGCACTGGCGGGCGTCGCTTCGACGACGGCAGCCGATGCGGCCGCCGGTTCGGGCAGCCGCGTCTCAAGCGCCGCATTTTCCTGCGCGAGCCCGCGCAACAGGCCGGCTGCCAGATGCAGGTTGCCGGCCGGCTTCTTGTCTTTCGAGGTGTCCTTAGCCATGGGCAGCTCCGGTAGCGCGCGTCGACGCGATGTATTGGGCCATTTCCGTGACCAGCTTTTCGATTTCCGCACGGGCTTCCTTCAGGCCCTTCAGATATCGATTGTGGTGATGGATCGTGGTGCCGAGTGCGAACGTCTGACGATAGACCTCGCGTTGCGCGATCTGGCTATCGAGCAGATGCTCCCCTATTTCTTCAGCTCTTAGAATTTTTAAAATTTCTTCACGCATTTTAGTTCTTCCATTGACGCTATTCAGCATTAATGCGGAAGAAAGTTGAGGATTTCGAACGGCGCGCATTGACTCGATCATGCGGATCATCGCGACGGTGCTGTACAGATCGGCCGGCGACGGCGAAAGTGGCACGAGGCAGAAGTCCGCCACTTCGAGGACGGATGCAATACGCGGATCTTCGAGGTTGCCGGGGCAGTCGACGACGATCACGTCGAAATTTGCGTCCTGCTTCTTGATCTCGCCGCCGATGCCGCGACCGGCGGGCGCCAGCGACAGGACCGTCATCGGGAGTGTGTTCTCGCCACTCGTGACCCAACGGACAGAAGTGCCTTGGGGGTCGGCATCGATCAGCGCGACCTTGTTGCCGCCGGCTTCGAACGCAGCCGCGATATTGACGGAGATGGTCGTCTTTCCAGTTCCACCTTTTTGATTACTGACGGCGATCTTGAAAGCCATTGAATTTCTCCACGGAGTTTTGCGTAATATATGTAGTTATTCATGAAATGTCCAGAAAAGTACTCGAGATCGCGGACGTTTTATTGGTCGTTGTGGTTGTTACGTGACAAATAGGCCAGATGGCCAAGACGCTATTCGTAAGCAATGGCGTGATAAAGGCGCTCGATCATGATTGAGAAAAACATAAGTTGGAGGAATACAACTTTCTTCGACATTGATAGTGAAAACATTGCACGAGTACTTGGTGCCTCATCGTGCGTTGATTTCATCCGCGGCTCGATACGGATCCGAGCCCTTGATGTTGTCGAGAGTGTGAATAGTTGTCACGTGACAAGCCGCTGAACACCGGCTTCCTCCAAGGACATACGTCTCGAGGAATCTTCGATGCAATTGCGACTCGAACGGGGAGAAATCGCTTTGTCCCAGTCCTAGTGCGCAGCCCATGACCGCATATGCTTATCCGGCAACGAGATGAGTTGTCACGTGACAAACGCAGCCACCCGCACCCTCTCGGCGCTACTTCGCGATCCTCAAAGGAGTTGTCGCGGCTGGGCCGATCTTCACTATGCAACAGGCATATGCTCAGAAAAAGCTGTCGTCGATCGCTTTAGGTCCGCCGAGCCCGTCAGTGAATCGGCGAGTTGTCACGTGACAACAGGAGCCGATGTTTGGAAGCTCACACAGCGGGAGGCAAATATGAAGCGACGCGCAATCGACCTCTGGCTTAGCGAGATCCGGACAAGACCGGACGTTTGACTCCTCTATCGTCGCGCGTGCGCTCGCGTTCTGAAACAATACCGGGGGCGATTGTCGTGGCATGCTTCAAACGGGATATCGCAATGGCGATGATGTGTCCCTATTTAGTGAAAGGGAGTGGGCGTTGTCACAGGCGCCGATCGGTAGGGCAGGGGATAGCTTCGTTACAGGCAGTGGTGCTCTGCGCCCGAGGACTGCAAAGTGTCGAGATTGCCGCGCATATAGGCTGCAATTGGCGCCGAATCAGTGTGTCAGATCGGCGGGACAACCCAAACGGGCCGGGTCGTGAAACATTCTCTGAAAATTGCAGTCCGCCAGAAATCCTTGTACGGCAATGGCTTGCGCCACATTCTTCATGTTGTTTCACGCAAAATGAGCGCTACGGCGCCTGGAAATGGGGGCGTATGCTATTTCAGCGCACCGACGGAGAAAGTTGGTGAGATCGCGTGCGGATTTGTTCTTATCGATACGTGATTTGTGGTTTTTGATACATTTCTCGACAGACGCCGCAGAAAGTTGTCGATGTGCCGGAAGGCCGAGGCTCCGCTGAGTCGCGTCGAGCCGCCAATTCGGCGCCACGTGCGCCTATATTTAGCGCCAGTTGTCACGTGACAACGCATATGTTGGTACCCGATTCCTGGAATCTCAGAGCATCGCGAGAAGACGCTCAGGCCGGAGGGGAAGGAATCCGGAGCGCGGCCCGTGCACCGTAATCTTCGGACGACGAGTATGTCCGCTTGACCCCACATGCGAGAAGCCGATCCCAACTTCGCGGCCCCGTCCAATGCCGGCACATCTTCCCCGTCGCCCAGCGCGATCAATAACTCGCCACGATCGATAGCGCGACGTCCGCGCCCCCTCGCAGGCTATCGATATCCCTTCGCGGGGAATTGCCGAACAGCCGGCTATATTCCCGATTGAACTGGGTTGGGCTCGCATACCCGACGCGGAAGGCCGCCGACGCAGCGTCGAGCCGCTCAGCCAGCATCAGCCGACGTGCCTCGTTGAGCCGTATCCATTTCTGATACTGCAACGGACTCATGCCGGTGAGCTGACGGAAGTGGTGATGGAAGGTCGAACTGCTCATCTGAACCTGCGCCGCGAGATCATCGACGCGCAACGACTCGTCATAGTGAGCGCGCAACCACCGGATCGCGCGTGACACGCGATTGCACTGACTGCCGGTGGACGCAATCTGGCGTAGCCGCGCGCCCTGGTCGCTCGTCAGCAGCCGATAGTAAATTTCCCGCTCGACGTACGGTGCGAGAACGGGAATGGCGTTCGGGTCGTCCAGCAACGCGAGTAACCGGTTCAGCGCGTCGTACAGCGGTTCGGTCATGTCGCCGACGACGAGTCCGCGGCCTGCAGGCGTATCGTCGTGATCCGGTGCGACTTGCATCATCAACTCGGCCATGACGCGGAAATCGAGCTTGAGACCCAGCCCGAGAAACGGTTTGTCGGAGCTGGCCTCGATGATCTGCGTCGAACCGGGCAGATCGAGGGACGTGATCAGAAAGCGGTCGGCGTCGTAAATATAGGCGTCTCCGCTCTGCATGACTCGCTTCGCGCCCTGAACGACGAGGCCGAAGCTCGGTTCGACCATGCATTCCATCGGCAGCGTTGGCGCTTCCCTTCGATGAAAGCTCAGGTTGGGAATGGCCGTATCGAGGTGATCGACGCCTTCGGTCCATTTCGCGACGCGCTCCGCGAGCGTCTGTCGCAGCTCTTTCTCGCGGCTGCGGCGGGTCGGACGGTGGCCTGCGTGATCGAATGTCGCGATGCCGACATCCTCGTCTCGTTGGCCGGGTATGTATTGGACGGGTACCGGATGCATGCCTTCTCTACTCGGGTAATCGGATCGACAGACAGCCCGCCGACGTGCGGCGAGGCCGGCAACGCGTGCACCACCCGGAATCGTGGCGCCGCCATCTACTCGGGAGGCACGTGCCGCGACCGGCGGGCTACTTCGTTGCCTGCGATGCGCAAAGCTGCCAGCGTCGCGATTTCGTCGCCGGCGCTGCCGCGCGCTCGTCGACCGTGCGCCACCAGCGCTCACCACGATGCGGTGCGCCGAGATCGACGCGTTCGCCCATCCTCGGTGTCGACAGCTCGATGCCGCGCACGAGCGCCAACGCCGTCACACGCTCGAACGGCTCCTGCCACCGATGCATGGCGAGGTCGAACGTGCCGTTGTGGATCGGGATCAGCCAGCGTCCGCGCAAATCGATGTGCGCCTGCATGGTTTCTTCCGGCTGCATGTGCACGTACGGCCATTGCGCATCATAGGCGCCTGTTTCGATCAGCGTGACGTCGAATGGCCCGAGGCGTTCGCCGATCTCCCGGAAGCCGTCGAAATAACCCGTATCGCCGCTGAAGAACAGACGCAGGTCGTCGTCGACGATCACCCACGACGCCCACAGCGTACTGTTGCCGTCGAACAGGCTACGGCCCGAGAAGTGCTGCGCCGGCGTCGCCGTCAGCGTCAGCCCGGCCACGTCCATGCTTTGCCACCAGTCGAGCTGGCGGACCTTGTTCGCGTCGATACCCCATTCGATCAGCCGATCGCCGACGCCCAGCGTCGTCACGAACACGCCCGTGGTGGCGGCGAGCGCGAGCACCGTGTCGCGGTCGAGGTGATCGTAATGATCGTGCGACAGGATCACGCCACGCAGCGGCGGAAGATCTTCCAACGCGATCGGCGGCGCATGAAAGCGCTTGGGGCCGATGCGCCGAAACGGCGACGCGCGCTCGGCAAAGACCGGATCGGTCAGCCAGAATTCGCCGCGCAATTTCAGCAACAGCGTCGAATGGCCGAGCCGGTACAGGCTGCAATCGGGCGCCGCGTCGAGTTCCGCGCGGGTCAGCGAATCGACGGGCAACGCACCGGCGGGCACGGTATGACGCGGCTTGTTGATCAGCATGTTCCATGCGATTCTCAACGTCTTCCCCAATCCTTCCGCGGGTCGCGGGGCGACATTGGCAAAGCGCTCGCCATTGTGCTGCGGCGAACTGCCGGACAGCGTCCGGCCACGTCGGGCTGCCGCGAACCCCAGGATGCGGTGAATCATAACGAGAGGCGATGCCATGTCGGATCATCCGGAGAATAAAGTACACTAAACAGTGTAGTTTATTTTTGGGATAAGTAAACTGCCCAGTGTAAAATTTCCGAATGGATAACAGCACTCCCCCTCAGCGTCTGACCGACCGAAAGCGCGCGGCCATCGTCGACGCGGCGATCGAGGAATTTCTTGCGGCGGGCTATGATGCGACGAGCATGGATCGCATCGCTGCGCGCGCGGACGTGTCGAAGCGCACCGTCTACAACCACTTCCCGGGCAAGGAGACGCTGTTCGCCGCGATCCTGAACAAGCTGTGGGATGCGACGCGGACCGGCAACTCGCCGACCTATCGCGCCGACGTGCCGCTGCGCGAGCAACTGCTCGCGCTGCTCGACCGCAAATTGCGGTTGATGAACGACGAGGCGTTCATCGCGCTGGCGCGTGTCGCGATCGGCGCGGCCATCCATTCGCCGGAGCGCGCGCGCGACATGGTCGAACGCCTCGGCGAGCGCGAGGAAGACGTCACGATCTGGGTGCGTGCGGCTGCGGCCGCCGGTCGTCTGTCGGTCGCCGATCCGGTGTTCGCCGCGCATCAATTGCATGGGGCCGTGAAGGCATTCGCGTTCTGGCCGCAGATCACGATGGGCCAGCCGCCGTTGACGGCGCAGGAACAGCAGAAAGTGGCGGAATCGGCCGCCGACATGTTCCTCGCGTACTACGCGCGACCGGACGACGGCACAGCATCGCATCGCATGCAGGACTGAATGCGCGGCCGGAAGCATCCGCAAGCGCGGGCCAATCGAAATCGTTGCAATGCACGAAGCCGGCCGATCCGGGGGAAAACGACCGAAAAATGGCGCCCACCCGTGCCGACCGGCCATCGAGCCAAACTCGACGATACCGTCGGCGCATCCGAAGCCGATTGCGAGCAACTATCCATGAAGACGCTGTTGATCGTCTATCACACGATGACCGGAGGCACGCAGCAGATGGCCGAAGCGGCTGCCGGCGCGGCTCGCGAGCAGCCCGGCGTCGACGTCAGGCTGCAGCGCGCGGACGCGACGAGCGCGGACGACGTGCTGGCCGCCGACGCATACCTGTTCGCGACGCCGGAGAATCTTGCGGCGATGTCGGGGCTGATGAAGGATTTCTTCGATCGCTGCTACTACGCGGCGCTCGATCGCGTGAACGGCCGTCCGTATGCGGCGATGATCTGCGCGGGAAGCGACGGACAGAATGCATTGCGCCAGATCGACCGGATCGCGACCGGATGGCGGCTCAAGAACGTCGCGCCCGGCCTGATCGTCTGCACGCATGCCCAGACGCCGGAGCGGATTCTCGCGACGAAGACGATCGACCGCGACGCGCTCGCGCGTTGCGCCGAACTGGGTGCAGGGCTTGCCGCCGGGCTGGCGCTAGGTGTTTTCTGATGACGGCTGCGGCGGCGCCGCTGCGCCGAATCGACGAAGCCAAACTCTGCGGCCGTTCGCTCGATGCCATTCATTCCGCAAACGCCGAACCGGCCGAATGCCGGCGCGCTAGCTGCTCTTTGCCGTCGCCGGAGGCTGGTGATATTCGGGCCAAAGACGCTTCACGAGATCGCGCGATGCGCCGTATGCGTAGCAACTGTCGATCTTGAGCGGCTTGCCGTCGCCGTCGCGGTAATCGAGCGACGATCGCCGCATGCCGACCATCGTTTGATAGGCCGTCGTGGCGATCGGGCCGAGCAATTCCTTCAGGTGCGTGCACGTATCGCAGGACGGCAGGCGTTTGCGAACCTCGCTGTTCCAGCCGGCGCCGATGTTCAATCCGACGAGCGCCTGCAGCGAGTCGCCGCCGCCCGGACACTGCGCATACGGATGCGAACGGATGAACGTGGATACGGCGCGCACGACCATGTCGATGTCGAAGACCAGTGTCACGCCGAGATCGTGGAGCGGCGTCAGCGCGGCGACCGTCCGCGTGCCGCCGGGTGGCGTGAAATCGCTGGTCTTGCGGTCCGCGAGGCAGGCCGTCACTTCGAACAGGCCATCGCTGCGTCGATAGCCGCGCATGTCGATCTGCCGATGGTGAATCTCCTCGCGCGTGACGTCGTCGTGCGGGGTGTCGTCTTGGTAAACCATGCATCCGCTCCATCGTGAGTAACCGGGTCTTTTCGCAGGCAACGGGATCGCGCACGGACGGCCGATCGGGCGCGCGGCGAAAAGCTGCGGGGACATGCTGCCAACGAACTCGATTCGGCCATACTACGCACTTTCGGATATCTTCGTCCGCGGCGAGATCGATGCGGACGCAACGAGTCGGGAACCGATGCCGGCGCAAACGACGGTCGGGCGGGCGTGTTGCGCGACGTCGGGGGCCACGCAACACGTCGCGGATGCGGCACGACACTGTTCGTCGGTAGCCGTGCGGAAGATTGCGGACCGGGTGCGCACACAGCCCCATTTCCGGTAGCGGCCGCGAATGGCGTGACATCCGGAAACGTATCCATATAATGCGCAACACGACCGCGCGGACGCATTTTCGGCGTCGCGGATCGGGTAAATGCAGACCGGCGAGTCAACCGGCCGTCCCGCGTACCGGTATACTTCCAATCCTGTCTTGTCCGGCATCGAGGCCGGGTGCCTGAAAACAGAGTGGCGTGCACGATGCGGCCCCGTAGTATTCCGCACCGGCGGCAGGCCGGCCGCACGCATGGCGGCGACGCTTTCGTGCCCCACGGCACGGCCGCGCGAACCACACCTTATATTCCTGGTGGATTGAATTTATGGGTTTTGAACAACTTGCCGAATTGCGGGCGCAGCTCGCGGCGAAGGCCAAGCAGGAGCGCAACGCGAAGCGGCCGGCTGCGCCGACGGACGCCGGCGCGAAGCCGAAATCCGGCGACCAGCCGTCCCGCGGCGCCAAGCCGGCTGCCGGCGCGAAGGCGCAGCACCGGGCGAAGCCTGCTTCGGCGAAGCCGTCGGCGCCGGTCGATCCGGTCATCGTCGCAATCGGCAAACTGCAGCGGAAGTTTCCGCGCGCGTTCCCGAAGAATCCGGCCCCCAAAGTGCCGCTCAAGGTCGGCATCTGGGACGATCTCGCACGCGAAGCGCAGGCGGTCGGCCTCAACGAAGCCGAACTGCGCGAAGCAATGTCGACGTGGTGCCGCGGCAACCGCTACTGGTCCTGCCTCGTCGAAGACGCGGTGCGCGTCGACCTGCAGGGCAACGAAGCCGGACGCGTGACGCACGACGACGCGGCGCGTGCGCGCCGCCTGAAGGCGCGTCGCCCCGGCAAGGGCGCGGCACAATCGGCCAAGGGGGCGCCGCAGCAGCCGAAGGCCGAGCAGCAGGCCGAGGCCGCTGCCGCGCCGCAATCGGCGCCAGCCGAAGCTGAAGCGAAGGTCCAGGCCGACGCCGCGCCGCAGGTCGAACAACAAGCGGCCGGCAACGAGTAATTCGCACGACGCGCGTCGACCCTACGGTGCTTCCCCGCATGCAAGTCGCATGCAGTGCATGACACGACAGACCGACCTGCCTCGACAGAGGCAGGTCGGGACTGCCTCCTCCGCCGTAAAACCTGCCGGTACCTCATCTCCCTTACCTCCCTCGTCGAACAGACAACGCAACCGGACGACTGACGTTCATCGATCGACGTTGGTGCGCGCGACGTTTAGATTGCGAAATAATATGCATCGCTAATTATTCGGCACGTCGCCCCGTTGTTCGGGGTCGTGCTGTCGCTGCTGACCTTGCCCGCGCTGCTACCCGCGACGTGCTGGATCGCGGCCGCGCTGATGGCGCTCGGTATCTGGCTGCATGTGCGCGAACGGCACGAACACACGCATGCGCACGAGCGGCTCGAGCATCGGCATCGGCACGACGACCCTCATCAGCACGCACGCGACTTTCCGTATGACGGCGATGAACCGCACTCGCATTCGCACGTGCATCTGCCGATCACGCACAGCCACGCGCATTTTCCTGACATTCATCACCGGCATCGACAACTGACTGTGTCGTCAGCGATGGACGCTGCGCATTTCAAGGTGACCATTCATGGGAACGCACACAGCCGAACGTCGGTCCCGGCATGCGGATTGCCGTCACGTCGTCGAGGCAGATGCGGGCTTCGTGCACTGGACGCCGCTCGTCGCCGGATCGCGTTGGAGGTGCGGGACCAACTCCGACAACCGGTCTGCGCGTTTGACGAACATCCGGTCGTCGTTGCGCGAATATCGGCGGTCTGCGGGTTCGCGAAAGCGCAATGTGGCGTCGAAGTCGCATCACGACGGGTCCCGGCTGACGATGCGACGCAACAGACATCGGCACGCACGTCGCCGCGACGACCATCACGCTCGACGAAAACAGAAACCGAAATCCTCGCAACCCGGGCATCCGGGTGCGGGCCCGGGCGGCACGCCGAGCGACGCGGCCACTTCCTGCGCAAGGAACTTCTTCCAGCGCAGATGAGCGACGTTGCGCGCGGCGAGCGCCGGGAAAAAGCGCTCGAGCATCGCGGATACGGCATCGCGCCCATCGAGCCCGAGGTCGCGCCACAAATGATCGGGGCGCAGGCATGCATGCGCGACGATCGACGCGAGGCAGTCGGCATCGTCGCGGGCGACGGCAGGATTCGCGTCGGCCATCAGCCGTGCGTGCAGCGTCGCGACGAATGCCGAGTGGGCGTCCGGCAACAGTGGCGGCGCGACCGTCGGCGCGAGCGCGGCGGTATCGATCGATCGCAGATGCGGAAACTGCCGGGCCAGCAGGCCGGCGAACTGGCCGGCGGACAAGCCCAGCAGCGAGAGTTCGTTGCGACCCGCGCGTGCCGCGACGAGTGCACCGAACAACTGCGCGTCGGGCACATCGACGTTGGTCGCTGCCGATTGCAACGACTGCAACACCCGTTCATGCATGCGATCGGCCGAAGCGGTCATCGTCAGTCTCCGGGCAAGAGTCCGTTAGCACTTCTACGCGGCGCACGATGATTCGCCATCGCGTTCGTCACGCGATCATTCGACGCCGACGATCACGCTCGATGCCTTGAAGACCGCCGATGCGGCGGTGCCGCTCGCGAGGCCGAGACGATCGACGCTGTCGTTGGTGACGATCGCGACGATCTCCGCACCGCCTGCGGACTTGATCACGACTTCCGAATTGACCGCGCCCTTCGCGACCGACGCGACGGTGCCCGCGACGCAGTTGCGGGCCGACACCTTGCTGCTGTCGACGTCGACCATCACGATCACCGACGACGCCTTGACGAGCGCGAACGCCTTCGTGCCGGCCGCGAGGCCCAGCGACGCGGCGCTGCCGTGGGTGATCACGGCGACGATCTCGAGGCCGTCCTGCGTGCGCAGCGTGACTTCGTCGTTGACGGCACCGGGTTTGACGGCGCCGATCTGGCCGGCGAACTGGTTGCGGGCGCTGGTTCGCATGATGACTCTCCGGGTGGATGCCGCGGCCGGGGCGGCCGCGTGGCAGATGAATGGAAATGCATCGGCCAGTGTACCGTCAAAGCGGGAGCGCAGCGCGTCGCGGCTGTTATCGCGCGAATCAGGAACCCCCACCGTCACGGCACGTTGCACGCATGCATGCGTTTCGTGCCGACGGCGATGATGCTACGGCGCCGACGCGCCGGTCGCGGGTGCCGCGGCGGCGGCGGCGGCGGCGGCGGCGCCGGCGTCCGCTGCGGCCGTTGCGTCATCGCTGTCCCAACCGCCGCCGAGTGCGAGGAAGAGCCGCACCTGGTCGGCCGCGACCTGGCCTTCGGCCGCCGCGACCTGCGCTTGCACGCTCGTCAGCGTGCGTGTCGCGTCGAGATCGGAGAGGAACGATTCGCGGCCAGCCGCATAGAGGCGATGCGTTTCGGCAGCGGAATTGCGGGCCGATTCGTAGGCGGTGCGCAGCGCATCCGCGCGCTGCACGTCGGCCGCATAGGTCGCGAGGCTCGACTGCGTTTCGCGCAGCGCATTCAGCACGACGCCGTCGAAGTGCGCGAGTGCGCCGCCCGTCGCGGCCTCGGCTTCGCGCACGCGCGCACGCTGGCCGTTGACGGGGAACGACCAACTGATCAGCGGGCCGAACGACCACCGATTCGTGGTGGACGAAAACAGATCGGCGGCGACGCCGACCGAGCCGGCCGACGCACCGATGCTGACCGACGGGTACAGCGCGGCGGTCGCCACGCCGATCCGCGCGGTCGCGGCTGCGAGCTGCCGCTCGGCCTCGCGTACGTCGGGACGGCGGCGCAGCAGCGCGGCGCCGTCGCCGATCGGAATCGGCTGACGCAGCTTCGGCAGGCGTTCGCATTCGGCGGCGGCTTTCGGCAGGTCGGCCGGCGCGCGCGCGAGCAGCGCGGCGAGCTGGTACTGCGCGATCTTGCGGCGGCCTTCGAAGCGCGGAATGTCGGCGGAGAGCGTGTGCACCTGCGTCACGCCGCGCGTCACGTCGGTCTGGTTGCCGCGCCCGGCGTCGCGCAGTCGCTGCGACAGCGCGACGCGTTGTTTCTGCAGCGCGAGCGACTGCTTCGCGATCGCGAGTTCGTCGCCGGCCGAGCATCCCTCGACGTACGCGCGCACGACGTCGGCGACGACCGTGATGCGCGCCAGGTCGCCGGCCGCCTTGACGGCCTCGCTGTCCGCGCGTGCGGCTTCGACGCCGCGCCGCAGCTTGCCGAACAGGTCGAGTTCGTACGACACGTTGATGCCGACCGCGCCTTCGTTGACGACCGGCAGCTTGTTTTCGAGCAGGTATTGCTCGGCCGATTCCTGCGCACGCTGCACGGCCGCTTCCGCGCGGCCCGAGAAGCCGCCCTGTTCGTTGGCGACCACCAACGCCGCGCGCGAGCGGGCGAGGTTCGCCGCGGCGACGCGCAGGTCGGTGTTCGATTTCAACGCATCGCGCACGAGCCCGTCGAGTACCGGGTCGTCGTACAGTTGCCACCAGTTGCCGGGCACCGCGTCGCGCGACACCAGCGCACCGTTCGCGTCGTCGAGCGCATGGTTCGCGAGCGGCGCATTGACGTACGCCTGTTGCGGCAGCTTGTAGTCGGGGCCGACCGACTTGCACGCGCCGAGTGCGAGCGCAAGCGGGGCGAGCGTCGCCGCGACGCGCAGACGGTGCCGCTTCATTGCGATGCTCCCACGGCGCTCGCGGCCGTACCGGATGCGGTCGAGGACGCACCCGCGGCGCTGGCGGCAACCGGTTTCGCGTTGTCGTCGCGGCGCGCTTCGGCGCCGCGCATCGACACGGTCGCGGTGCGGCCCGCGATCATCCGGAAATCGTCCGGCACCTCGTCGAGTACGACCCGCACCGGCACGCGCTGCGCGAGCCGCACCCAACTGAACGCCGGATTCACGTTCGGCAGCAGGTTCGCGCCTTGCGTGCGGTCGCGATCCTCGATCGCGGCGACGATGCTCTGCACGTGACCGCGCAGCGCATGCGGCTCGCCCATCACGATGATGTCGACCGGCTGGCCGATATGAATGCCGCGCAGCTTGGTTTCCTCGAAGTAGCCGTCGACGCGGAACGAGTTGCGGTCGACGACCGACAGCACCGCGCGGCCGGCCGGCACGTATTCGCCGACGCGGGGGGCGCGGTCGTTCAGGTAGCCGTCCACGGGACTGACGATCGTCGTGCGCTGCAGGTTCAGCTTCGCGGTGTCGAGCGACACCTGCGCATCGGCGACGCTGGCCTCGCCTTGCTCGACCCGCGTGCGGCTTTCCTCGACCTGTTCGCTCGCGACCAGGTTGCCGAGCTGCAGGTTGCGCGCGTATTCGCGCTTCGCCTGCGCGAGCGTCGCGCGGCGCTGCGCGAGGGTTGCTTCGGCGAGCCGCTCCGCGAGCGCGTAGCGCGCCTGGTCGATCACGAACAGCACCTGGCCGCGCTTGACGGCCTGGTTGTCGGCGACCTGCACCGACGTGATGAGGCCCGACACGTCCGGTGCGACCTGGATCACGTCGGCGCGCACGTGCCCGTCGCGCGTCCATGGCGAGAACATGTAGTAGTTGATGATGCGCCACAGCACGAGGCCGGCCACGACGACGACGATCAGGGTGAGCAGGACTTGCCCTGCCGAGAGCCAGGTTTTTTTCACGTTAGGTAGCCACGAGTTGGTGGGACACGATCACGACGGCGGCCAGCACGAACACGTAGATGCCGAGGTCGAAGATCGAACGGTGCCAGACGAGGCGGTAGAAGCCGACGCGCTCGAGCACCGCGCGCACGACGATGTTGATCAGGTAAGCGATCAGCATCAGTACGAGCGGGGCCGGCACGAACACGCCGAAGATATCGATTTCGCCGATCATGGTCGCGGTCGGAAGGACAGGGTGGAAAGCCGGCTCATGCGCGCGCTCCGTCCGGGGCCTGCGGCGCTTGCGCGGCCGCGGCCGGATACAGCGACAGGCGCAGGCCGACGAGCGCGTGCAGCGTGTCGCGCAGCCGGCGGTGCGTGGCTGGCGCCGCGGGTGCGGGCGCGCCGTCGGCCGGCGCGGCGCCCGGCAGGGTGCGGCCGGCCACGCGCTGCAGCGCGTCGTCGATCGTCGCGAGCAGCGCGGGCGGCGCGGGCTGGCGCGCGTTCGCGGCCGCGCAGCGCGTGTAGTGATCGGTGACGCCGGCCAGCACGCGATCGATCGCGTCGGGCACGTCGCCCGACAGCCGGCGGCGCGAGCGGCGCAAGTCGAGCGCATTCAACGCGATGCGCAGGTCGCGGAAGCTCTCGATAGACGGATGGCGATGGTCGTCGGACGCGCCGAGGCGCGGCAGCAGTTGCGTGACGCGGTCGAGCATCCGCGATGCGTGGTTGCGCTGATCGTCGAGCGGCTGCGTCGACGCGGAGCGCGCGACGTCCTCCCAGCCCGAGCGCAGCAGGCGCCGCACCGCGAGTTCCGCGCCGAACGGGCGCGTCGCACGCGTCCAGACGTAGGCGAACAGCAGCCCGGCGACACCCGCGAGGTTGCTGTTCAGGAACACGAAGAAATCGGCTTCGTACGCGCTCTGGATGCTGATGAAGGTGGCCGTGTTCACGGCGACGAGCATCGTCACCATGTTGAACTGCGGGCGCGGCAGCAGCGTGCCGATCAGGATGAACGGGCCCGCGAACATCAGCACGAGCATCGCGAAATCGTGCACGTGCGGCAGCACGACGAACAGGTACAGGCCCGCGAACACGACGCTCGCGGCGGTCGACAGGAAGAACTTGAACACCAGCGGCGCCGGCTCGTCGAGCGCGGCGAAGAAGCTGCACGACACGGCCACGAGCGTGACGGCGGCCGCGCCGTCGTGCCAGCCGGACGAAATCCACAGCCAGCACGCGAACACGATCGCGAACACGACGGTCAGCGTCGAGAACAGCATCATCCCGCGATCGAAGAAGCGCTCGGTGCCGCCGAGCCGCCAGTGCCGGTAGCGCGGCTGCCACACGCCCGACTCGTTCGCGATCAGCGCGCGCAGCGAGCGGCAGTCCTGCCAGATGTCGATGACCTGGCGCAGCCGCCACAGCGCATTCGACAGCAGCGCGCCGTCCCAGCTCGCCAGCGCGCTGTCGGGCGGCTGCAGCGCGGCGATGCGCTCGCGCAGGTCGTCCGCGACCGGATCGTGCGCCATGTCGCCGTCGGAGCCGGTCTTGACGGCCGGCAGCGGCGCGTCGAACCACTTCGCGGCGTCGGCCAGCAGCGCGTCGAGCGCGGGCGGGCGCACGTGCAGGTCGCGCATCAGCGCGATCAAGGGATCGGCGAGCGATGACATCAGCGGCAGGAACAGCTGCATCCGGCCCGCGAGCGCCTGCGCGCGCGCGAGCACACGCGGATGCGCATGGTCGTAGCCCAGCTGGCTCAGCAGGAATTCGAGGCCGGTGATCGTCGCGGCGAGCCGCTGCCGGCACGCGGACAGCGCCTTGCCGGCCAGGTGCCCGGACAGCGTTTCGCGGCCGTAGAACGCGGCGTCCTTGAACCATGCGTCGGTGCGCTCGATCAGCGTCGGCGCGAGCCGGTTCGGGAACACCGTGCTGCCGACCACGCTCGCGCACACGATGCCGAGCACGATTTCCTCGGTGCGCGCGATTGCGACGTCGAACACCGTGGACGGATCGGTGACGGTCGGCAGCGCGATCAGCGGCATCGTATAGCCGGCGAGCATGAAGACGTAGCTGCGCGCGGTGCGGTCGGAGATCGCGAGGTACAGCAGCGTGCCGCACCAGGTCGCGACGATGATGCTGAACAGGAGCGGCGTCTCGACGAACGGCGGCACGAAGAAGATCGCGGCGGCCGCGCCGAGCGCGGTGCCGAGCGCGCGGTACAGCGCCTTCGAGCGCGTCGCGCCGACGAACGGGTTCGACACGATGTAGACGCTCGCCATCGCCCAATACGGGCGCGGCAGCTGGAAATACAGGCCGAGATACAGCGCCAGCATCGACGCGGCGAACGTCTTGCCCGAAAACAGCCAGTCGCGAAGGCTCGGATAGGTCATGACGCGGAATCGACGGGGCGGGACGGGTGCGACGCCGAAGGATGCAGATCGGCCGCGTTGAACGCGTTCAGCACGCGCAGCGTCGCTTCGAGATCGGCGCGCGACACGCCCTTGAGCACCTGTGCGCGCAGCGCGCGCAGGTCTTCCTCCATCTTCGCGGTGATTGCGCGGCCGGCGGCCGTCAGCGAGATCGTCTTCGCTCGACGATCGTGCGGATCCTCGTCGCGGCGGGCGAGGCCGGCCGCGCACAATTGGTCGAGCAGGCGCACGAGCGACGGCCCTTCGATGCCGACGTGCTCGGCGAGCGTGCCTTGCCGCACGCCTTCGCCGAGGCGGCCGGCGATCAGCAGCGGCGTCGCGCACGCCTCGGATACGTTGTACGCGGTCAGCACGCCGTCGCTGGTGCGGCGCCACTTGCGCGCGGTGAGCACGAGCAGGCTGCTGACGGCGAGGCGGAGGTCGTGCAGATTGGTCATGGGCGAGATGATAGGGGCAAAAACATTCGATAGCAAACTATCGTTTTTCGTCACCCGGATGACACGTCGTATGCGGCACGGCCGGCCCGTCTGAAGCAATTTAGGCGGCGTGCCGGCCGGGGGCAAGCCGTAAGGCTGGCGACCCCGAACCGCCCACGTCCCGCGCGGCGACTATATTGAATAGTCAGACGAGAACCGCCCGGAAGCACGACGCACGGCCGCGTCAAGCAAATACGAAGTCCCGGTTCGGGAAAGCCGACTTCACGAACCCGCGCGCGGCGTGCATATTGGGGCCATTGCAAGCGCACCGGAGGCTCCGCCCGTGTCGACCTCATCCTCGCAGCCCGCCACGTCCGCATCGCTCGACGCGTGGCTCGGCAAGACCGAAACGCTCGGCGACGACATCACCGCGTTCCCGCTGAACGCGCTGGCCGCCACGCTCGATCGCCCGTCGCCCGGCGACGTCGTGCCGCCGATGTGGCACTGGCTCTACTTCCTGCCGATCGCGCCGCTGGCCGAGGTCGGCCCGGACGGTCACCCGAAGCGCGGCGGCTTCCTGCCGCCGGTGCCGCTGCCGCGCCGCATGTGGGCCGGCGGCCGGCTGACGTTCCATGCGCCGCTGCGTGCGGGGCAGCGCGCGACGCGCGAATCGACGATCGCGAACATCGAGGACAAGACGGGCCGCAGCGGCCGGCTCGTGTTCGTGACGGTGCAGCACCGGATCGAATCCGGCGGCGCGCTGTGCGTCGAGGAAGAGCACGACATCGTCTATCGCGACGCGCCGCACGCAAGTGCGCCTGCGCCGAAGCCGGTCGCGCCGCCCGTGGGCGAGACGTGGTCGCGTACGGTCACGGCCGACGCGGTGATGCTGTTCCGCTATTCGGCGCTGACCTTCAACGGCCATCGCATCCACTACGACCGCCGCTACGTGACGCACGAAGAAGGTTATCCGGGGCTCGTCGTGCACGGCCCGCTGATCGCGACGCTGCTCGTCGATCTCGTGCACCGCGAACGGCCGGACGCGACGCTCGCGAGCTTCGCGTTCCGCGCGGTGCGCCCGACCTTCGATTCGGAGCCGTTCGCGCTGTGCGGCAAGCCGTCGGACGACGGCCGCACGATCGAGCTGTGGGCGAAAGATCGCGACGGCTGGCTGACGATGCAGGCCACGGCGACCCTCGTATGACGCGCTTGCTGCCTTTCCTTCCTTCATCGACGACGGACATGCAGACGACGCAACACGACCCGTGCCAGGACATCCGCGAAGCGGTGCGCGACCTGTGCAGCCCGTTTCCCGGCGAGTATTTCCGCCGGATCGACGACGCACGCGGCTATCCCGACGCCGAGGTCGAGCGGCTCCTTGCCGACGCGCGGCAGGCCACGTCGTGCGACGCGATCGGCACGCTGTTTCCGGAGGCCTCGGCATGACGTCCGCGTCCGCCCGTTCGTGGCTGTTCGTTCCCGGCAATCGTCCGGAACGCTTCGAGAAGGCGCGGGCGGCCGGCGCCGACGCGGTGATCGTCGATCTCGAGGATGCGGTGCCGCCGGACGGCAAGCCGGCGGCGCGCGACGCGGTCGTCGCGCAACTCGATGCCGCGCGGCCCGTGTGGGTGCGCGTGAATGCAGCCGACACCGCATGGTTCGCCGACGACATCGCGGTGATCGCCGTGCATCCGGGCGTGGCCGGCGTGATGCTGCCGAAGTGCGACACGCGTGCGCAGGTGGACGCGGTGCTCGCTCACGCGCATCGTGCGCTCGAACTGCTGCCGATCGTCGAGACGGCGGCCGGCATCGCGGGGCTCGATCAGGTGTGTGCCGCGCCGCGCGTCGTGCGCGTGGCGTTCGGCACGCTCGATTTCCAGGTCGATCTCGGGATCGACGGCGACGGCGAAGCGCTGAACGCGTTCCGCTCGCGGATCGTGCTCGCGTCGCGGCTGGCGGGGATCGCGCCGCCGGTCGACGGCGTGTCGACGTTCATCGACGATCCCGCCGCGATCGAACGGCATGCGCGCGACGCGCGGCGGTTCGGCTTCGGCGGGAAACTGTGCATTCACCCGAAGCAGCTCGACGCGGTGCACCGCGCCTATGCGTGGACCGACGCGGAACAGGCGTGGGCGCGGCGCGTGCTCGATGCCGTCGAGGCGAGCGGCGGCGCGGCGGTCGCGCTCGACGGCAGGATGATCGACACGCCGGTGATCCTGAAGGCGCGGCGCATTCTGGCCCATTCTGCGCGGGTAGGCAGCCCGCGACATTCGTCCGAACAATAAAAGACCGGCCCGTCCCCTTGCCGGGCACGCCGATTGCACCGCCGATTCGACCCGCAAGTCCTGCTTTCGCGCGCGATTGCACTAGGACAATATTTTCGGGGTGGCTTTCTGAGCGACCATGCGCAAGCCACGACGGAGACATCGAGATGGGACGGACCGAGGTATCGGCAGGCTGGCGCGACGCGATCGGCGCGGTGCACGGCATCGAGTCGAAATACAAGCGGCTCGTGAAGGCGATCGCCAGCGACATCGAAAACGGCGCGCTTGCGCCGGGCGCGCGGCTCGCGCCGCAGCGCGACGTCGCGTCGAGCCTCGGCGTCAGCGTGCAGACCGTCACCAACGCATACAAGGAGTTGGAGCGCCAGGGGCTGATCCGCTGCGAGGTCGGCCGCGGCAGCTTCGTGGCCGCGCGCGTGACCGAATCGATGTCGAACTACATCCTCGATACGACCGAGCGCGAACTGGTCGACTTCTCGATCGCCCGCATCGTGCACACGCCGGAGCACGATGCCGCGTGGCGAAGCGTGTGCGCGGCGCTGGCCGGCACCGACGATCAGCCGTGGATCCGCTCGTTCCGGCCGATCGCCGGCCTCGACGCGCATCGCGACGCCGGCGCCGCGTGGCTCGCGTCGCTGAACATGCCGGTGCATCGCGAATCGCTGCTGGTCACGAACGGCGCGGCGCACGGGATCTTTCTCGCGCTCGCGTCGATCGTCGGGCCGGGCGATACCGTGTTGTGCGAGAGCCTGACCGATCACGGCGTGATCGGCTCCGCGAACGTGCTCGGGTTTACGCTGAAAGGGCTCGAGATGGACGAGCACGGCATTCGTCCCGAACATTTCGAGGAGATGTGCGACGGCGAGCGGATCAGCGCGCTCGTGTGTACGCCGACCCTCAATAACCCGACCGTGTCGCTGATGACCGAGTCGCGGCGGCGGTCGATCGCGCGCATCGCGACGCGCTACGGCGTGTACGTGATCGAGGACGACGTGTACGGCCCGCTCCCGGAGAAGACGGGCACGCCGATCGCCGGCCTGATTCCGGAGCTCGGCTTCTACTGCACGAGCATGACGAAATCGGTGCTGACCGGGTTGCGCACCGGCTATCTCGCGATGCCGCGGCGGCTCGCGTTGCGCGTCGAGAGCGTGCTGCGCGTGAGCAGCTGGATGGCGACGTCGCCGATCGCGGAGATCGCGACGCGCTGGATCGCCGACGGCACCGCGCGGCGGCTCGTCGAACTGCAGCGCCGGCGGCTCGCGGTACGCCAGGAGATGGTGAAGGCCGCGCTCGGGCCGTATGTGCTCGGTGCGCACCCGAACGCGCTTTCGGCTTGGCTGCGCGTGCCCGACTACTGGCAGGCCGAGCGGCTCGTTCGCGAATTGCGCACCCGCAAGATCGCGGTGACGTCGCCCGATCCGTTTCTCGTCGGCGGCACGGAGCGGCCGAACGCGGTGCGCGTCTGCATCGGCGCCGAAACGTCGGATGCCGCATGCAACGCGGCGCTCGAGACCATCGCGGGCGTGTTCGAACAGTATCCGCACCTGAACGATTTCCACTGAACCGGCGGCGCTGCCGCGACGTCGCGCGCAATGTATCAGGACATTCGAAAGCGCGATTTGGAACATTAGACTGGATCGCATCACATTCGTCGCGAGGCGTGCGTTCCATGTCCTTCCTGTCGCTGTCCGACGTCTACCGTGCGCGCCGCCGCCTCGCCGGGCGCGCCGACGGTACGCCGCTCGTCGCGTCCGCCGCGCTGTCCGCGCGCGTTGGCGCGCCCGTCCACCTGAAGCTCGAAACGCTGCAGCCGACCGGCAGCTTCAAGCTGCGCGGCGCAACCAACGCGCTCGCGGAACTCGCGGCGCAGGGCGTGACGCGCGTGGTCACCGCGTCGACCGGCAACCACGGCCGCGCGGTCGCGCATGCGGCACGCGCGCTCGGCATCGACGCGGCCGTCTGCATGTCGTCGCTGGTGCCGGCCAACAAGGTCGACGCAGTCGCGGCGCTCGGCGCGCGCGTGGTGATCGCGGGCGACAGCCAGGACGACGCGCAGGTCGAAGCGCGGCGCCTCGCGCGCGACGAAGGCCATGCGTACGTGCCGCCGTTCGACGATCCGCGCATCATCGCGGGCCAGGCGACGATCGGCGTCGAGATACTTGAGGCGCTGCCCGATACGGCGACGCTCGTCGTGCCGCTGTCGGGCGGCGGCCTGTTCAGCGGCGTCGCGTTTGCCGCGAAGGCGATCCGGCCGCCGATCGAGGTGATCGGCGTATCGATGGTGCGCGGCGCCGCGATGCACGCGAGCCTCGCGGCCGGCCGCCCGGTCGACGTCGACGAGCAGCCCACGCTGGCCGATTCGCTCGGCGGCGGCATCGGCCTCGACAATCGCTACACGTTCGACATGACGCGCGCGTTGGCCGACGACGTCGTGCTGCTCGACGAGCCGTCCATCGCACGCGGCATCGCGCATGCGTATCGGGAAGAGCGGCTCGTCGTCGAAGGTGCGGGCGCGGTCGGCCTCGCCGCGTTGCTGGACGAGCGGATCGTGCGCCGCGACCGCAACGGCCCGATCGTGGTCGTCGTGAGCGGCGCGAACATCGACATGGCCGTGCATCGCCGGCTCGTTTCGGAGAACTGACATGGCCCATCCCGTCACGTTGCTCGGTCAGGCGCAACTGCGTGCGCTGGTGCCGCTCGATCTCGCCGCGATCGACCAGGTCGAGGCCGCGTTCGCATCGCTCGCGACCGACGCGGTCGTAATGCCGCCGATTCTGAATCTCGCGCTGCCGGCGCGCGACGCCGAAGTGGACGTGAAGACGGCGTACCTGCCGCGCTTCGACAGCTTCGCGATCAAGGTCAGCCCGGGCTTTTTCGACAACCCGTCGCTCGGGCTGCCGAGCCTGAACGGGCTGATGCTCGTGCTGTCCGCGCGCACCGGCCTGACCGAGGCCGTCCTGCTCGACAACGGCTACCTGACGGCCGTACGCACCGCGGCGGCCGGCGCGGTGGCCGCGCGCCGGCTCGCGCGGGCCGATGCGCACCGCGCGGCGATCGTCGGCGCGGGCGAGCAGGCGCGGTTGCAGCTCGCCGCGCTGAGGCTCGTGCGCGACATCACGCACGTGACGGTGTGGGCGCGCGATACCGCGCGGGCCACGGCATTCGCGGCCGACGTGCGCGCGACGCACGGCATCGACGCGACGGTCGCGCGCTCGGTGCGAGCGGCGCTGGCCGACGCGGACATCGCGGTGACGACCACACCGAGCCGCGCACCGCTCGTGCACGCGGAAGACCTGCATCCCGGGCTGCACGTGACGGCGATGGGTTCGGACGCCGATTACAAGACCGAACTCGCGCCGTCGGTGTTCGGCGCCGCACGCTATTTCTGCGACCGGCTGCAGCAGACCCGCGTGGCCGGCGAACTCGCGCACGCGATCGCGGCCGGGGCCGTCGCGGCCGACGCCGTGTTTCCCGAACTCGGCGAAGTGATTACCGGCCGTTGCGACGGCCGCACGCATCGCGACGACATCACGATCTGCGACCTGACCGGCACCGGCGCGCAGGACACCGCGATTGCCGTGCTCGCGCTGCAACGCGCCCGCGCGGCGGAAGTGGGCACGATTTTTCACAACGACCTCACGACTTGAGAGGAGACAGATGTCCGCAGTCATCGAAACCCAGAACGCCGCGCCGCGTCTCGCGTTCGCGCGCAGCGAATATGCCGCGCGCATCGCGAAGACGCGCGCGGCGATGGAGCGGGCCGGCATCGACCTGCTGATCGTTACCGACCCCACCAACATGAGCTGGCTGACCGGCTACGACGGCTGGTCGTTCTACGTGCACCAGTGCGTGCTGCTGGCGCTGGACGGCGAACCCGTGTGGTTCGGCCGCGGCCAGGACGCGAACGGCGCGAAGCGCACCGCGTTCATGGCGCACGAGAATATCGTCGGCTATCCCGATCATTACGTGCAGTCGACCGCGCGCCACCCGATGGATTACCTGTCGACCGAGGTGATCGCGGCGCGCGGCTGGAGCACGCTGCGCATCGGCGTCGAGCTCGACAACTACTACTTCAGCGCGGCGGCGTACGCGTCGCTGCAGCAGCATCTGCCGGCCGCGCGCTGGCTCGATGCGACCGCACTCGTCAACTGGCAGCGCGCGGTGAAGTCGCCGCGCGAGATCGAGTACATGCGCGTGGCCGCGCGCATCGTCGAGCGGATGCATGCGCACATCGTCGAGACGATCGAGCCGGGCATGAAGAAAAGCGACCTGGTCGCGCAGATCTATGCGACCGGCATCGGCGGCGCGGACGGCTTCGGCGGCGATTATCCGGCGATCGTCCCGCTGCTGCCGACCGGCGCGGACGCGGCCGCGCCGCACCTGACCTGGGACGACTCGACGTTCTCGCGCGGCGCCGGCACGTTCTTCGAGATTGCCGGCTGCTACCGCCGCTATCACTGCCCGCTGTCGCGCACCGTCTATCTCGGCAAGCCGCCCGCGCACTTCATCGACGGCGAGCGCGCGGTGGTCGAGGGCATCGAAGCGGGACTCGCGGCCGCGAAGCCGGGCAACGTATGCGAGGACATCGCGAACGCATTCTTCGCGGTGCTGCGCCGCGCGGGCATCGAGAAGGACAGCCGCTGCGGCTATCCGATCGGCGCGAGCTATCCGCCCGACTGGGGCGAGCGCACGATGAGCCTGCGTCCGGGCGACCGTACGGTGCTCGAACCCGGCATGACGTTCCATTTCATGCCCGGGCTGTGGCTCGACGACTGGGGGCTGGAGATCACGGAAAGCATCCTGATCACCGAGACCGGCGTCGAGACGTTCTGCAACGTGCCGCGCAAGCTGTTCGTGAAGGAGTAGGCGATGCGTGCTTCTCCGATTACACCGACCGTCGATTTCGACGCGGACGGCGAACAGCACGGCTTCCTGAAGCTGCCTTACTCGCGCGACGATTCCGCGTGGGGGGCGATCATGATTCCGGTGACCGTCGTGAAACGCGGCGACGGGCCGACGGTGCTGCTGACCGGCGGCAATCACGGCGACGAATACGAAGGGCCGGTCGCGCTGTCGAAGCTCGCCGGTTCGCTGAAGGCGGCCGACGTGACGGGCCGCGTGATCGTCGTGCCGTTCATGAACTACCCGGCGTTCCGCGCCGGTTGCCGCACGTCGCCGATCGATGCCGGCAACCTGAACCGCAGCTTCCCGGGCCGGCCGGACGGCACCGTGACCGAGAAGATCGCCGATTACTTCCAGCGCCACCTGCTGCCGCTCGCGACGCACGTGTTGGACATTCACGCGGGCGGCCGCACGCTCGACTTCGTGCCGTTCGCGGCGATTCACGTACTGGAAGACCGCGACCAGGAGGCGCGCTGCGAGCGCGCGATGCGCGCGTTCGGCGCGCCGTATTCGATGCGCATGCTGGAACTCGACAGCGTCGGCCTGTACGACAGCGCGGCGGAGGAAGCCGGCAAGGTGTTCGTGTCGACCGAGCTGGGCGGTGGCGGCACGTCGACGGCGGCGAGCGTCGCGATCGCGGAGCGTGGCGTGCGCGGCTTTCTCGCGCATGCCGGCGTGCTCGCGCGGCGCGCCGGCGCGGGCGGCGCGCCGCGCACGACGACGCTGCTCGACATGCCGGACGGCGCCTGCTACACGACCAGCGAGCATCGCGGCTTGCTCGAGATGTGCGTCGATCTGGGCAGCGAGGTCGAGGCCGGCGACGTGCTCGCGCGCGTGCACGACATCGACCGTACGGGCGTCACGCCGGTCGAATACGTCGCACGGCGGCGCGGGCTGCTCGCCGCGCGGCATTTTCCGGGCATCGTGCAGACGGGCGACACGATCGCGGTGGTGGCCGACATCGTCGAGCGCAACATCCCGGTGGCGGCCTGGGGCGACGCATAACGTGATCAAGCTCGACCGATACGACCTCGCGATCCTGCGCCTGCTCGAGCGCGACGGGCGCATCACGAAGTCGAAGCTCGCCGAGGCCGTGAACCTGTCGATTTCGCCGGCCTGGGAGCGCGTGCGCAAGCTCGAGGAAAGCGGCGTGATTCGCGGCTATCGCGCGGACGTCGACTGGATCGGCGCGTTCTCCGGCAGCCGCATCGTGGTCGAGGTGACGCTGTCGCGGCACACGGCACCCGACATGCGGCGCTTCGAGGATCGCGTGGCCGCGGCGCCCGAGGTCGCGCAGTGCTATGCGACGGGCGGCGGCGTCGACTACGTGCTGCACGTGGTCGCGCGCGACATCGACCATTACCAGCGCTTCATCGATGCGTTGCTGATGGAAGACCTCGGCATCGAGCGCTACTTCACGTACATCGTGACGAAGGTCGTGAAGTGCGGATCCGGCGGCGCGCCGGACTGGCTGTGAAAGTTCGCGCCGGCGCGTGGCAATACGGAAAAAACCGGCATTTCAGGCGGTGCAAACCGAAATTTCCGCATGCGCGGGCGCGACACAATGAAGTCCGTGCCCACCAACGAGGAGACGCAGCATGCTGCCCGGACACCCCGTTCTGTTCAAGTCGACCTGTTACGTCGACGGTCGCTGGATCCACAGCGACAGTGCCGCGACGGTCGCCGTCGTCAACCCCGCCGACCAGGCGGTGATCGGCCACGTGCCGATGCTCGAACGCGCGCAGATCGTCGCGGCCGTCGACGCCGCGCAGCGCGCGTACGGAAGCTGGCGTTGGACGCCGCAAGCGGTGCGCAGCGCGGCATTGCTGCGCTGGCACGCGCTGATCCTGCGTCACGTCGACGATCTGGCCGCGCTGCTGTCGCTGGAACAGGGCAAGCCGCTGGCCGAAGCGCGCGGCGAGATCCGCTATGCGGCGAGCTTCGTCGAATGGTTCGCGAACGAGGCGAAGCGCGTCGCCGGCCGCACGATTCCGACCCACATCGACGGCGCGCATCTCGGCACCGTGATGGAGCCGGTCGGCGTCGCGGCGCTGATCACGCCGTGGAATTTCCCGGCCGCGATGATCACGCGCAAGGCAGCGGCCGCGATCGCGGTCGGTTGCACCGTGGTCGTGAAGCCCGCGCACGAAACGCCGTTCTCGGCGCTCGCGCTCGCTCAGCTCGCCGACGAGGCAGGCTTCCCGGCCGGCGTGTTCAACGTGGTGCTCGGCGAGCCGCAGATGGCGATGGAAACGCTGGTCGGCGACGCGCGCGTGCGTGCGGTGAGCTTCACCGGCTCGACGCGGGTCGGACGGCTCGTGACCGAAACCGCCGCGAAGGCCGGCATCCGCAAGATCGCGCTCGAACTGGGCGGCAATGCGCCGTTGATCGTGACCGAGGATGCGGAGGTCGACCAGGCGGTGCGGATTGCCGTCGGCGCGAAGTTCCAGACGTCGGGGCAGGACTGCTGCGCGGCGAACCGGATACTCGTCGCGCGCCCGTTGTACGACACCTTCGTCGAACGGTATGCGAACGCGGTGCGCGCGTTGAAGACGGGGCCCGCGTTCGAGCAGGGCGTGGACGTCGGTCCGCTGATGCATCAGGCCGCGTTCGACGCGACGGTGGCGCGCGTCGACGATGCGCGGGCACGCGGCGCGCGCATCGTCGCGGGCGGGCGGCCGCATGCGCTCGGCGGCTGGTTCTACGAGCCGACCGTGATCGCGGATGCCGCGCCCGGCATGCGCGTGGTCGACGAGGAAAACTTCGCGCCGATCTCGGCCGTCAGCGCGTTCGACACGCTCGACGAAGCCGTCGAAACGGCCAACGACACCGAGTACGGCCTCGCCGCCTACGTATGCGCGACGCGCATCGACACGATCTTCCAGCTCGTGCGGCGGCTCGATTTCGCGATGGTGTCGGTCAACGGCGTGAAATTCACCGGCGCGCCGATTCCGTTCGGCGGGATGAAGGCGTCGGGCCTCGGGCGCGAAGGCGGCACCGAGGGCTTCGAGCCGTTCACCGAAACCAAGTACTTCTGCCTCGGCAATCTCGGCCTGCCGGTTGCGGCGACGGCCTGACCCATTCAAAGGAGCACATCATGCAAAAATCGATCGACGCACTGCTGCGCGAGGACCGCGCCCACTTCATGCACCCGTCGACGCACGCATACGATCACGAGACCGGCGCGCTGCCGGGCAAGATCGTGCGCGGCGGCGAAGGCATCCGCATCGAGGATCACCAGGGCAAGCGCTATATCGACGCGTTCGCCGGCCTTTACTGCGTGAACATCGGCTACGGCCGCACCGAAGTCGCCGACGCGATGTACGAACAGGCGAAGCAGCTCGCGTATTACCACACGTACGTCGGCCACGCGTCGGACGCGATCATCGAGCTGTCGTCGCGCATCATCGACTGGTCGCCGGCGGGGATGAAGAAGGTCTATTACGGGATGTCGGGTTCCGACGCGAACGAGACGCAGGTCAAGCTCGTCTGGTACTACAACAACGTGCTCGGCCGCCCGAACAAGAAGAAGATCATCTCGCGCGAGCGCGGCTATCACGGCTCGGGCATCGTGACGGGCAGCCTCACGGGCCTGCCGAGCTTCCACCAGCATTTCGACCTGCCGATCGATCGCGTGAAGCATACGGTGTGTCCGCACTGGTATCGCAAGGCGCCGGCCGGCATGAACGAAGCGCAGTTCGTCGCGTACTGCGTCGACGAACTCGAGAAGCTGATCGCCCGCGAAGGCGCCGACACGATCGCCGCCTTCATCGCGGAGCCGGTGATGGGCACGGGCGGCATCATCGAACCGCCGGCCGGCTACTGGCCCGCGATCCAGGCCGTGCTGCGCAGGCACGACATCCTGCTGATCTCCGATGAAGTCGTGTGCGGGTTCGGGCGTCTCGGCTCGAAGATGGGCGCGCAGCACTTCGGGATCGCGCCCGACCTGATCACGGTCGCGAAGGGTCTGACGAGCGCCTATGCGCCGCTGTCGGGCGTGATCGTCGGCGAGAAGGTGTGGGACGTGATCGCGCGCGGCTCGCAGGAGCACGGGCCGATGGGGCACGGCTGGACGTATTCGGGCCATCCGGTATGCGCGGCCGCCGCGCTCGCGAACCTCGCGATCCTGGAGCGCGAGAACCTGGTCGGCAACGCAGCCGACGTCGGCGGCTACTTTGGCGCGAAGCTGCGCGACGCGTTCGGCGCGCATCCGCTCGTCGGCGAGGTGCGCAGCGTCGGCATGCTGGCCGCGCTCGAGTTCATGGCCGACAAGGACGCACGCACGCCGTTCGATCCCGCGCTGAAGATCGGCGCGCAGGTGTCGGCGGCCGCGCTGCAGCGCGGCGTGATCGCGCGTGCGATGCCGCACGGCGACATTCTCGGTTTCGCGCCGCCGCTCGTGATGACGCGGGCAGAGGCCGACGAGATCGTCGCGATCGTCAAGGATGCAGTGGACGAGGTTGCCGAGCGGAACCTGTCGGCCGTCGCGTGATGTTCGAGCGGTCCTGATGCGCGCTTCGGCGCGCGATGCAACGCCGCCGCATGCAAGTGCGGCGGCGTTTTTTCTTGCCGATACGGTCTGGAAAAGGCGTCGGTGCATCGCCTGAGGTGCACGTCGGCTACCGACATATCATCAGTAGTCCCACACGACTGGAACGAAACGGAACCCGTCGCCGTGCCTTGCAACATGGCCGATGGACGGGAACGCGACATGGGCCGCGGCGAGCAGCGCACCGGTGTCCGCGGCTTCGTTGAACAGCGCGATACGCACGTCGACCGCCGCGTCCGGATCGTGTTCGAAGCCGTTTTGCCAGTCGGGATGGTCGAAGTTGACCTCGAAAATCGCGTCGCCCGCGAACGTCAGCTTTTCTCCGTTCGATGCGACGTCGACCACGCAGTGCCCGGGCGTATGGCCGCCCGTCACCCGCGCCGACACGCCCGCGGCGACTCCCACGGTCCGGTCGAACTGCACGATGTTCTCGCCATAGAGTTCCACGAACCGCGCCGCCGCCTTGCGCAGCGCGGGCGGAACGGTTTCCGGCATCACCGTCTTGCTGAAGTCGGGATTTTTCCAGAACGCCACTTCCGCGGCCGATACGTGAATGCGTACGTCCGGGCGCAGCTTCGCCTTGACGCCGTCGACGTTCAGCCCGCCGACATGGTCCATGTGCATGTGCGTGATCACGATGTCGGTGATCGCGGCCAGGTCGATGCCGGCCGATTCCAGACGCATGACCGAGCGCCCGGCGCGCGTGAAGTATTCGAAGCCGTCGCCCACGCCCGAGTCGATCAGGATCAGGCGATCGCCGCTGCGCACGAGCGCGATGTTGAGCGCCCAGTCGAACATGTCGCGTTGCAGGAAGCGGCCGTCGAACCATGCGTTGCGGTCCGCTTCGCTCACATTGGTCGACATGGTGGAAGTCGGCAGCGGCAGCACGCCGTCGCTGATCAGCACGACATCGACTTCGCCGATGCGCACGGCGTAGCGGGACGAAACGAGCTCGCCCGAACCTTCGTTGCCCAAGCGGGCGATGACGGGCTGGACGTTGCGGATGGGTGCGTTCATGTTCAGTAATCCTGTTCGTCGAGTGGGGATCGAGCCGCGCGACGCTGCGCGGTTCGCGAGCGCGATCGTGACGATCGCGCGCTTCGGTTCGACCGGATTTCGATCGAACGTTGCCAGCGATTGTAGTGACGGCCGACACACGCCAACAGCGTTGCACGCGTGCACATCGTGTTGTCCGGGCGACAACAATCCGACAGCGGGCTTCGCCGCTCGAAATGCACATCGCCCGCCGTCCGTTGCCGGACGGCGGGCGATGCAATGGATGCCGTTTATGGGAAGCCGGGCGCCGCCGGCGCGCGGGTCAGCCCGGCTGGCCGGGAAGAGTGTCGCCGCGCAGCGAACACCCGCGCGTCTCGATCACCGCCAGCAGCGCGATCAGCCCGACCGCGCAGGCGGCCATCATGTAGTAGGCGGGAATCAGCGCGTTGCCGGTCTTGCCGATCAGCCAGTCGTTGACGATCGGCGCGGTGCCGCCGAACAGCGACGTCGACACGTTGTACGCGATCGCCATGCCCGCATACCGGACGTGGGTCGGGAACATCGCCGGGAACATCGCGGAAATGGTGGCGAGCTGCGGCACGTAGAGCACGCCGAGCACCGCGAAGCCGATGAAGGCGCCGAGCGGACCGTGCGTCATCAGCGTGAACATCGGCACGGCCGCGACGAACAGCCCGACGAGCGAGATCCACCACATCGTCTTGCGGCCGACGCGGTCCGACAGCCAGCCGGCGAACGGCAGCAGCACCATCATCGCGAGCATGCCGATCAGCGGAATCAGCAGCGACATGTTCTCGCTGACGCCGAGCTCCTTGTGCATGTAGGTCGGCATGTACGCGAGCAGCACGTAGTTGACGACGTTCAGCGCGACGACGAGCCCGCCGAGCAGCAGCAGCGGCTTCGCGTAGCGCACCAGCAGCAACCGGATCGGCAGCGCGGCGAGGACGTTTTTCTCGCGGCGGTGCGCCTGTTCCTCGAGTTCGCGGAATACCGGCGTTTCCTCGAGGCGCGAGCGCAGATAGAAGCCGATCAGGCCGAGCGGCGCCGCGACCAGGAACGGCAGGCGCCAGCCCCACGCATGCATCGCCGAATCGCCGAGCAGCAGCGCGAAGCCGAGCATCAGGAACGCGCCGAGCGAGAAGCCGGCGAGCGTCGCGAATTCGAGAAAGCTGCCGCACAGGCCGCGCCGCGAATCGGGCGCGTATTCGGCGATGAAGGTGGCCGCACCCCCGTATTCGCCGCCGGTCGAGAACCCCTGCACCATGCGCAGCACGATCAGCGCGGCCGGGGCGAGCCAGCCGGCCGTCGCGTAGCTCGGCAGCAGGCCGACGAGCAACGTCGCGCCCGACATCGTCAGGACCGTCAGCGCGAGCACGCGCTTGCGGCCCAGCCGGTCGCCGAGCGGCCCCCAGAACAGGCCGCCGAGCGGGCGGATCAGGAACGAGATCGCGAACGTGCCGAGTGCGAACAGCGTCGCGCTCGCGGTGTTGCCGGGAAACAGCGCGGCGGAAATGTACGCGAGACCGTACGCGTAAATACCGTAATCGAACCATTCGGTCGCATTGCCGAGGGCGGCGGCCGCGATCGCGACCCGCGGCAGACAGTGCGGCTCGTCGCCGCGTTGGGTGGTCGCGTCGTCGGGAGTCGACGACGCGGCGGAAACGGAAGTCCACGATGGCACGTATCGCATGAGGGATCCTCGCTATCAGCATGCGCCCGGGCGGGCGCCGACGAGGATCAAAGTAATCCCGCCAATTTGCGATGCCGGATGTCATAGGACGATGTGGGGATCGGGGTTTTCCCGTGCCGGGCTGGGGGCTGGCGCGGGCCGCCGCTGGCGCTTCGCGGCGCCGGGCGGCGAACGGCGGTAAGCTGCACGCTGCCATGCAGGTCGATCGGACCGTGCAGCGCGTGGCGTCCCTTTTTTCACCTTCCATCAGGAGCGCGTATCGTGGCGACCTACATCGTTTTTACGCGGGAAAGCACGCAGGACCAGCATGAGCTCGACACCTATTCGAGCCAGGTCGGTGCGACCCTTGCCGGCCATCCGGTGAAGGTGCTCGCCGCATACGGGCCGCAGGAAATTCTCGAGGGGGACGGCCCGGAAGGCGTCGTGATCGTCGAGTTCCCGTCGAAGGAGGCCGCGCACGCGTGGTATCACGGCCCCGAATACCAGCGGGTCGTCCAGCATCGGTTCAAGGGCGCCCGCTATCGCGCGGTGCTGGTCGAGGGCGTCTGAACGCGGCCGCGCGTCGTTACCGGACGTGCGGCTGCAACGCCCGCAACCAGTACGCGACGGCCACCGCCCCGCCGTCCGGCGTACCGATCGCCCGCTCGCCCAGATAGCTTGCCCGCCCCGCGCGCGGCGTCATGCGCGCCGTTTCCTGCGCACCTTGCTCGGCCGCTTCGACGGCCGCCATCCATGCGCTCGCGGGATCGCGATCGCCGTCCAGCGCGCGGCTGAATGCGTCGACGGCCGGCACCAGTGCATCGAGCATCGTCCGGTCGCCCGCCCGCGCGCCGCCGAGTTCGCCGATCGAATCCACCGCCGCGCGGAATGCCGCTGCCCAGTCGCGCGGCGACGGCTCGGCGATGTCGGCCAGCCGGCGCGACGCGCGCAGCAGCGCGGTCGCGTAGAACGGCCCGGAACTGCCGGCGATCGCGCGGCGCAACGCGGCGCCGAGCGCCGCGAGCGCACCCGATGGCGTGCCGTACGCGGTGTCGGGCAATTCGAGGATCGTCTGCGCGGCGCGCCGCATGCTCGCGCCGAGATCGCCGTCGCCGGCTGCCGCATCGAGATCCGTCAGCGTCTGCTCGTGATCGATCAGCGTCTGCGCGACCGCGTGCAGCGCCGGTTGCAGGCGCGCGGCCCACGCGCGACCGGCCGCATCGAGCGGCGGCGGTGGCGCGTCCTGCGACGCGGCCGCGGCCACGCGGATCCGCGTGTTCACGAGGCCGCCGCCCGGCCATGCGCGCGCCTGCGTCGGCGCATCGAGCAGCGCCGCGCGCTCGTCGTTCAGCCGCAGCACCGAGATCGAACAGCCGGGCATGTTCAGCGCGGACAGGAACGTGCCGGCCCACGCGCGGGCGACGACGATGCCGCGCCGGCTCAGGTTGTCGAACGCGGCGCGCAGCACGATCGCGAGTTCCATGTCCGGCGTCGCGCCGAGGCCGTTGACGAACAGCGCAACGCGTTCGTCGCGGTCGAGCACGAGATCGGCGACGATGCTCGACAGCAGCGTGTCGGCCAGCGCATCGGCCGGCAGCGGCGCGCGGCGCTCGACGCCTTTCTCGCCGTGGATGCCGAGGCCCAGCTCGATCTCGTGATCGGCGAGGCTGAAGCCGGACTTGTCGGCGCCCGGGATCGTGCAGCCGTCGAGCGCGACGCCCATCGTGCCGAGCTCGGCCGCCGCGTCGCGCGCGATGCTCGCGACGCGGGCGAGCGGCAGCCCGCGCGCGGCGGCAGCGCCCGCGAGCTTGTGGATCAGCACGGTACCGGCGATCCCGCGTCGCTGGCCGCGCTCGACGCGGCCGCGCAGCGACACGTCGTCGGCGACGATGACGGTTTCGACCGGAATGCCTTCCGCGCGCGCAAGCTCGGCGGCGAGCCCGAAATTGAGCCGGTCGCCGGTGTAGTTCTTCACGATCAGCAACGCGCCGTTCGGGCCGGCGCTCGCGCGGATCGCGGCGAGCACGGCGTCGGTCGACGGCGACGTGAACACTTCGCCGCACACGGCCGCGCTCAGCATCCCTTCGCCGACATAGCCGCCGTGCGCGGGCTCATGGCCGCTGCCGCCGCCGGACAGGATCGCGACCGGCCGCTGCGACGGCTCGGGCAGCGGCTGGCGGACGAGCACATGCTCGTCGCCGAGGATCGCGAGATGCGGCGATTGCCGCGCGATGCCTTCCAGCATTTCTCGCACGACGTCGGACGGGCGGTTCACAAGCTTTTTCATGGCGACGGATTCCGGACGGGTGAACGGGGTTCGGCCGGGCGCGCACGGGCGCCGGACGACTTTCGTTTTCGTGTTGCGGAGGATCGTGCGTGACCCGTTGCCGGTCGCCGACGGTCGCATGACGGGCGACCGGACGCGGGGCGGGCAACGAAGCGTGCGCTTCGCGCCACGATACATCAGGTTCGGACGTCGCGGCGCAGATCGCGACGCGATGGCGCCCGGGGGCGCAGCGGCGGCGCCGCTATTTCAGCGCGGAAATCGCCTTCGCGCGAATCAGCCGCGCACGCAGCACGTTACGGCTGATGCCGAGCAACTGCGCGGCCCGGATCTGGTTGCGGTGACTGAATTCGAACGCGACACGCATCACCGTGTCCTCGATACGTTCGAACAGATTGCCGTGCCCTTCGTCGAACAGGTCGCGCAGCGCGTGTTCGAGCGCTGCCTGCGCGTCGGTGGACGAACCGGCTGCGGGCGCGGCAGCGGTCGGCAGGCACGACGGCGCGATGTGCAGGTCGGTGTCCTGCAGCGCGTCGTGCCGGCTCACCAGCAGCGCGTGATGGATCACGTTCTCGAGTTCGCGGATATTGCCGGGCCAGCCGTGTGCCTCGAGCCGGCGCTCGGCGCGTGCATCGATGCGGCGTGGCCCGCCGCCGAGCCGGTCGCGGTAAATGTCGAAGAAGTGGCGCGCGAGCGGCAGGATGTCGCCCGGGCGCTCGCGCAACGGCGGGACCGCGAGCTGCACGACGTTGAGCCGGTAGAACAGGTCGCCGCGAAACCGCCCGGCCGCAACCGCCTGCTGCAGGTCGACGTTGGTGGCCGCGACCACCCGGACATCGACCGGAATGCCCGTGCGCGAACCGAGCCGCACGACCTCGCGCTCCTGCAGAACGCGCAGCAGCTTGACCTGCATCGCGAGCGGCAAGTCGCCGATTTCGTCGAGAAACAGCGTGCCGCCGTGCGCGGCTTCGAACCAGCCGGGCTTCGCGCTGAACGCGCCCGTAAACGCGCCTTTCTCGTGACCGAACAGTTCGCTGTCGACGAGCGTGTCGGAGAAGGCGCCGCAGTTCACCGCGACGAACGGCCCGTCGCGACGCGCGCCGAGCGCGTGCACGTGGCGCGCGATCAGCTCCTTGCCGGTGCCCGTCTCGCCGACGATCAGCACGTTCGCGTCGCTCGGCGCGACGCGGCGAACCTGTTCGAGCAGCGCGAGCGAATGCGGATCGGCGAACACCTGCGCATGCGCGCGGGCCGGCGCGTGACGTTCGGGCAACGTGAGCACCGGCGCCGCGTGCCCGGCGGGCTGAAGTCCGGCCGGGTCGCGGGACGCGGCGACGACGCGAAGATTGAACGGGCGCGGCGATGCGGAAATGGAAGTCATGGCGATGAACCGTTGGATGGCCGGGCAAAGCGGGCCCGTGCCGGCGGGCGCCGCGGTGTGGCTGCTGCGTAGTCAGCAGAGTGTTGAACGTTTCGCCGCGCGCGAAAAGCATCGATTTCTGATAACCAAAGCGCGATTGCTGCGGAACCTGCAATGGCGAGCAAGAGCGGCGGTGCGACGACGTCGAAGCGTCGAATTCGACGCTGGCGCGCGCGATGCGTTGCTGCCTGATCAGCAGTGCATCAGCAAATCCGCTGCGCCCGGTTCATCGTGGCGCGGAATATCGATGTGACGCGTGAGCCGGGATGCTTGCCACTATCGCGCATTTGGCGGAACGCCAGTGCCGGCGGGCGATGGCAAAAAATTTCGTCATCCAGATGAAATTTCCTTCACGCATCCGCGCCAATGGCACGCTCCTTGCTGACCCGAACCGGTATCGCCGCACTGCATGCGGCTTCACCACGGGAACGCATCGCATGAGCCACCCTCTCAACGTCGTCGCGATATCGGGCAGCCTGCAGCGGCCGTCGCGCACGCTGGCGCTGACCGACGCGATCGTCACGGCGCTCGGCGCCGCGCTGTCGATCGACGCGCGGCTGATCGAACTCGGCGAGATCGGCAGCCGGCTGGCCGGCGCGCTCACGCGCGCGCAGGTGCCGGCCGATCTCGACGCGCTGATCCGCGCGATCGAGACGGCCGATGCGCTCGTCGTCGCGAGCCCGGTGTATCGCGCGTCGTACACGGGCCTCTTCAAGCATCTGTTCGACCTCGTGCGCCACGACGCGCTCGTCGACGTGCCGGTGCTGCTCGCGGCCACCGGCGGCAGCGAGCGTCATGCGCTCGTGATCGACCACCAGCTGCGCCCGCTGTTCAGCTTCTTCCAGGCGCGCACGCTGCCGATCGGCGTGTACGCATCCGAAAGCGATTTCGACCGGTACCAGATCGCGAGCCCGGCGTTGCGCGAGCGCATCGCGCTCGCCGTCGACCGCGCGGTGCCGCAACTGCGCCAGCACGCGCTTTCCGCCGCGGCCGCGTAAGCCGCTTTTTCGTTTCCCCTTCGACCAGGACACTTTCATGAGCCTTTCCGACTCTTCCGCCGACGGCGTCAAATTCGCGTACTGGGTGCCGAACGTCAGCGGCGGCCTCGTCGTCAGTACGATCGAGCAGCGCACCGACTGGAGCCTCGAATACAACCAGAAGCTCGCGCGCACGGCCGAAGCGGCCGGCTTCGACTATGCGCTGAGCCAGATCCGCTTCACGGCCGGTTATGGCGCCGAATACCAGCACGAGTCGGTGTCGTTCAGCCAGGCGCTGCTGCATGCGACGACCAAGCTCAAGGTGCTCGCGGCGATCCTGCCGGGGCCGTGGCATCCGGCCGTGGTCGCGAAGCAGCTCGCGACGATCGACCACATCTCGAACGGGCGCATCGCGATCAACGTCGTGAGCGGCTGGTTCAAGGGCGAATTCACCGCGATCGGCGAGCCGTGGCTCGAGCACGACGAACGCTATCGGCGCTCGAAGGAATTCATCCAGGCGCTCAAGGGCATCTGGACGCAGGACAACTTCACGTTCAAGGGCGACTTCTACCGCTTCAACGATTACACGCTGAGCCCGAAGCCGGTGCAGAAGCCGCATCCGGAAATCTTCCAGGGCGGCAGCTCGCGCGCGGCGCGCGACAACGCGGCGAGCGTGTCGGACTGGTATTTCACGAACGGCAATACGCCGGAGAACCTGAAGGCGCAGATCGACGACATTCGCGCGAAGGCGGCCGCGAACGGCCATCGCGTGCGCATCGGCGTCAATGCGTTCGTGATCGCGCGCGACACCGAGGAAGAAGCGCGGGCCGTGCTCGACGACATCATCCGGCATGCGCACGTCGAAGCGGTGCACGCGTTCGGCGATGCGGTGAAGGAGGCCGGCAAGGCCTCGCCCGAAGGCGAGGGCAACTGGGCGAAATCGACGTTCGAGGATCTCGTGCAGTACAACGACGGCTTTCGCACGAACCTGATCGGCACGCCGCAGCAGATCGCCGAGCGGATCGTCGCGCTGAAGGCGATCGGTGTCGATCTCGTGCTGGCCGGCTTCCTGCACTTCATCGAGGAAGTCGAATACTTCGGCCGGCGCGTGCTGCCGCTCGTGCGCGAACTGGAGGCGCGGCGGCAGGCCGTTGCCGCGTGACGCCCGTCCGACGCACGCGCGTGGTCCGCGATCGCGCAGGACCGCGCGGCGGCGCGACGTTCACGCGACGCCCGCCAGCCTCGATGCCTCGATCACCATCTGCACGCCGAGACTGCCGAGGATGATGCCCATCGCCCAGCGCTGCGCGAGCAGCAGCGTCGGGCGGCCGTGCAGGAACGTCGCGAGGCCGCTCGAGCAGAGCGCCACCAGCCCGTTGGCCGACGCGAACGCGGCGATCAGCAGCGAGCCGAGAAACAGCGACTGGCCGAACACGCTGCCTCGTCCGTAGTCGATGAACTGCGGCAGCAGCGACACGAACAGCATCGCGAGCTTCGGGTTCAGCACGCTGGTCGTCGCGCCCATCGCGAGCAGCCGCAGCGGTTGCTCGGCCGGCAGCGCCTTCACCTCGAACGGCGAGCGGCCGCCGGGCCGCACCGCCTGCCATGCGAGGTACAGCAGATAGGTTGCGCCGACCGCGCCCAGCACGCTGCCCGCATAGGGCACGCTCATGAACAGCGTCGTGATGCCGAACGCGGCGGCGAACATGTAGAACAGGTAGCCGATCATCACGCCGGCGAGCGAAATGAGCCCGGCCGCCCGCCCTTGCGCGATCGAGCGCGACATCACGTAGACCATGTTCGGCCCCGGCGTGACGGCGAGCATGCCGCCGATGACGAGAAACCCGTAGAGCGATCCGGACGTGTGCATGTTTTCCGCTTCCTGCATCGAATGAGTGCTGATGGCGTCGATTGTCCGGCGATGGAGGTGAACAGTAAAACGGGATAAACTGAATCGATTGATCAGTTTTTCTGAATCGTCATGAAGAAGCTCGACCTCGATGTGCTCGCGATGGTGGTGGCCGTCGCGGAATCCGGATCGTTCGCGCAGGGCGCACAGGCCGTGCACCGGTCGCCGTCGGCGGTGAGCATGCAGATCAAGACGCTGGAAGACGCGCTCGGCAAGCCGCTGTTCATCCGCGACACGCGCAACGTGACGGCGACCGACGACGGCAGGATGCTCGCCGATTACGGCCGCCGGATGCTCGCGATGCGCGACGAGGCGTGGGCGTCGGTCGTGCGTCCGGAGATGCGCGGCCGCGTGACGATCGGCGTGCCCGACGACTACATCTCGTCGCTGCTGCCACAGGTGCTCGGCAAGTTCGCGGCGATGCATCCGCGCGTGGAAGTGCGCGTGATCGGCCAGCCGAGCAGCGCGCTCGTGCCGATGCTGAAGGACAACACGGTCGACCTCGCGTGCCTCACGCGAATCAAGGGCGTGACGGGCGAGCTGATCCGGATGGAGCCGCTCGTCTGGGCCGGCTCGCCGAAACGCGACGTGTGGGAAGAGCGGCCGCTGCCGGTGGCGTTTTTCACGCACGGCGGCAGCATGGCCCGCGATCACGCGGTCAGGGCGCTGAACCGGCGGAAGATTCCGTACCGGATGTCATACGAAAGCCCGAGCTTTCTCGGCCTGCTCAGCATGGTCGAGGCCGGTCTCGCCGTCGCGCCGCTCGCGCGCTGCTGCGTGCCCGATCACCTGTTGCAGCTGACGGAGAGCCACGGGCTACCGTCGCTCGGCGAACTCGAGGTCGTGCTCGCCCGCAGCGCGCAGTCCGCGCGCCCGCCGTGCGACTACCTCGCCGAGCAGATTCTCGGCGAATGGCGCGCCTGAGCGGCCCATCGCCGGCGGCGCGTCAGCACGACGTCAGCAGCCATTCGCGGAAGGCGACGAGCGACGGCAGCGTTTCGTTGCCCGGCGGGTAGACGAGGTAATAGCTGCGCTGGCTGGTAATCGCGTCGCCGATCGAGTCGAGCTCGCCACGGCTCAATTCGTCTTCCACGAGCACCTTCGGCACCAGCCCGATCCCCATTCCGGCATGCACGGCCTGGATCAGATGCGACGTCAGCTCGAAACTTGGGCCGATGCGCATCTTGCGATGATCGAGCCGATAGTGCGAGAACCACTCGGCCCAGGCCTGCTGATTGCTCGTCACGCCCAGCAGCGTCTGCTTCGCGGCCCAGGCCGGCGTGCGCGCGTCGGCCTTGCGGCCGCTGCCCGCGACGGGCGGCGCGATCGCGATCAGGAACTCGTTGTACAGCCGATGCGCATGCAGGCCCGGCCAGTCGCCGGTGCCGACGGTGATCGCCGCGTCGAGGTCGTCGTTGAGGAAATCGATCGCGCCGATTCGAGAATGAAGGTGCACGGTCACGCCCGGATGTGCGGCATAGAAGCCGTGCAGGTGCGGCAGCAGCCATTTCGACCCGAAGGTCGGCAACGTGGCCAGCCGGAGCGAGCCGGCGCCCGCCCGATGCGACATCGCCTGCAACGTCGCGCCGCGGATGCGCCCGAGCGCGCCGGTCAGCTCGCCGAAGTAGCGGCGGCCGACGTCGGTCAGCTTGACCGAGCGACCCTCGCGCCGGAACAGCGGCACGCCGAGCTGATCCTCGAGCGTCTGGACCTGCCGGCTGATCGCGCTCTGGCTCAGCGACAGCTCCTCGGCCGCGCGCGTATAGCTTTCATGCCGCGCGGCGGCCTCGAACACGAGCAGCAGCGACATCGACGGGGTGAGGCGGCGGTAATTCATGAGTTTTATGCAAGTTTAGCCGGGGAAGAATTCGTTTGTTTATAGAGGATTATCGAAAGATACTGGAATTCCCGGTTGCGCGGAAACTTGCCAAAAAATCATGTTTTGGTGCGCGCGAACCGGCCTGCTCCACCCACATTGCGTTTTCGCCCCATGTCGATCGTCCCGTTGCCTCGTCCCGCCAGCCCGTCCGCGAACGTCTACCGCGATTTTCTCGCCGCGCTGCAGGCGGCCGGCTTCGCCGGCGAAATCCGCGCGGATCACGCGAACCGGACCGTGCAGGCCACCGACAACTCGATCTACCAGCGCCTGCCGCAGGCGGTGATCTGCCCCGCGCATGCGGATGACGTCCAGTTACTGGCCCGGCTGCTGGCCGAGCCCGCGCACCGCGACGTCGCGGTGGCCGCGCGCGGCGGCGGTACCGGCACCAACGGGCAGTCGCTGACCGACGGCATCGTCGTCGACCTGTCGCGGAACATGAACCGGATCCTCGAAATCGACGTCGCGCAGCGCTGGGTGCGCGTGGAGGCGGGCGTCGTCAAGGATCAGCTCAATGCGGCGCTGAAGCCGCACGGGCTGTTCTTCGCGCCGGAGCTGTCCACGTCGAACCGTGCGACCGTCGGCGGGATGATCAACACCGACGCGAGCGGGCAGGGTAGCTGCACGTACGGCAAGACGCGCGATCACGTGATCGCGCTCGATTTCGTGCTGATGGGCGGCGAACGGCTGCACAGCGGCGCACTCGACGATGAGGAGCTGGAACGCCGCTGTGCGCGGCAGGATCGCGTCGGCCACGTGTATCGCACCGCGCGGCGCATCAGCGACGACAAGGCGGCGCTGATCGACGCGAAGTTTCCGAAGCTCAACCGCTGTCTGACCGGCTACGACCTCGCGCACCTGCGCGAACCGGACGGCCGTTTCAACCTGAACAGCGTACTGTGCGGCGCGGAAGGGTCGCTCGGCTTCGTCGTCGAGGCGAAGCTCAACGTGCTGCCGATCCCGAAGTTTTCGGTGCTGGTCAACGTGCGTTATGCAGGCTTCATGGACGCGCTGCGCGACGCGCGCGCGCTGCTCGAACACCGGCCGCTGTCGATCGAGACGGTCGACTCGAAAGTGCTGATGCTCGCGATGAAGGACTTCGTGTGGAGCAGCGTGGCCGAGTATTTCCCGCAGGACGACGCGCATCCGACGCTCGGCATCAACCTGATCGAATTCAGCGGCGACGACGAACACGACGTCGATGCGCGCGTGCGCGCGTTCGTCGAGCATCTGCGCACCGATACGAGCGTGACGCGTCTCGGCCATACGCTGGCGGCCGGCGACGATGCGGTGAAGCGCGTGTATGCGATGCGCAAGCGCGCGGTCGGCCTGCTCGGCAACGTGCAGGGCGAGGCGCGCCCGCAACCGTTCGTCGAGGACACGGCGGTGCCGCCCGAGAACCTCGCCGCGTACATCGCCGAATTCCGCGCGCTGCTCGATGGCCACGGGCTGCAGTACGGGATGTTCGGCCACGTCGATGCGGGCGTGCTGCACGTGCGTCCGGCGCTCGACATGAAGGATCCGAAGCAGGCGGCGCTGGTGCGGCCCGTGTCGGACGCGGTGGCCGAACTCACGCAACGTCACGGCGGCCTGCTGTGGGGCGAGCACGGCAAGGGCGTGCGCTCCGAATATGCGCCGGCGTTTTTCGGCGAGCTGTATCCGTCGCTGCAGCAGTTGAAGGCCGCATTCGATCCGCACAACCAGTTCAACCCGGGCAAGATCGCGACGCCGCCGGATCGCACGCTGCGGTTGCTGAAGATCGACGAAGTGCCGACGCGCGGCGATCACGACCGGCAGATCGACGAGCGCGTGTGGCAGAGCTACGGCACCGCGATGCATTGCAACGGCAACGGCGCGTGCTACAACTTCGATCCGGACGACGCGATGTGCCCGTCGTGGAAGGCGACGCGCGAACGCGTGCAGTCGCCGAAAGGGCGTGCGTCGCTGATGCGCGAATGGTTGCGCCTGCAAGGGCAGGCCGGCGTCGACGTCGTCGCGGCGGCGCGCACGCGGCAGCCGCTCCTGCGCGGTCTGGTCGAGCGCTGGCGCAACAGCCGCCACGCCCGTCGTGGCGACACGGATTTCTCGCACGAGGTGTACGACGCGATGGCCGGATGTCTCGCATGCAAGTCGTGCGCGGGACAGTGTCCGGTCAAGGTCAACGTGCCCGAGTTCCGCTCGCGCTTTCTCGAGCTGTATCACCAGCGCTACCGGCGGCCGCTGCGCGACTACCTGATCGGCTCGCTCGAATTCACGATGCCGTGGATGGCGCGCGTGCCCGCGCTTTACAACGGGCTGATGGGATCCGGCTGGGTGCGGGCGCTGCTCGAGCGTCAGGTCGGCATGGTCGACAGCCCGCTGCTGAGCCGCTTCGATCTCGCGGCCGTGATCCGCGCGTGGCGCGTGAAGCCGGCCGACCCGCATGCGCTCGCCGCGCTGAGCGATGCGCAGCGCGCGCGCAGCGTCGTCATCGTGCAGGATACGTTCACGCGCTATTTCGATACCGAGCAACTGGCGACGCTGATCGAGCTGGCGGCGCGCCTGGGCTATCAGGTGTGGCTCGCGCCGCTCGCGCCGAACGGCAAGGCGCTGCACGTGCAGGGCTTTCTGCAAGCCTTCGCGAAGGCGGCGATCCGCAACGCGACGCAACTGGCCGCGCTGGCGCGCTCGGGCGTCGCGCTGGTCGGCCTCGATCCGGCGATGACGCTCACGTATCGGCAGGAATATCTGAAGGTGACGGGGCTCGCCGACGTGCCGAAGGTCGCACTGCCGCAGGAGTGGCTGCTGGATGCGCTACCGGAAGCCGGTGCGGGCGGGGCGACGGTTTCATATCGGTTGTTGCCGCACTGCACCGAGAAAACCAATGCGCCGGACAGCGGCAGGCAATGGGCGCAGGTGTTCGCGCGTCGCGGGTTGCGCTTGCAGGTTCAGCCGGCCGGGTGTTGCGGGATGTCGGGCACGTACGGGCACGAGGTGCGCAATCTCGCGACGTCGAAGACGATCTATGCGCAGTCGTGGGCCGCGCACGTCGATGCGCCGGACGAGGAAGGCGAAGCGCTCGCGACCGGGTATTCGTGCCGCAGCCAGGTGAAGCGCCTGTCGTCGAAACAGGTGCGCCATCCGTTGCAGGCGCTGCTCGATCATGTGCGGGCGGTGGGGTGACGACGGGGCGGTGCGGGCCGAGCGGCCCTCCGAGGAGGCGTCGATCGAGCGTCGAGCGGCAATCCCCGTGCCGCTGTCGACCTTCGCCGGCGCGGGTCAGGCGTCGGCTTTCGCCGTCTTCCGCGACCGCGGTTTGTCCGCTGCGGGCAGCACGCCGACGCCGCGCGGCCGTTTCGGCTCGATCCGCATTTGCCGGATCACGCGCCGGAAGTCGATCTCGTGCGCGGCCAGCGTGCCGATCAGTTTCGCGATGACCGCGAGGTGGGAAGGGACGGTGCCCTTGCTCGAATAGTTCGTGATGGAGCTTTCGTTCATCCGGATCAGGCGGGCGAACTCGCGCGCCGTCAACTGCGCCTTCTTCAACTCCTGTTGGAATTCCGCATACGCCATTGCACACATGATGCTTCGTCTCCGTGAATCAGAATTCGGCCCGCGTGGCGCCGGCGCCGACGGGTGGCGTTCCCGTCGTGCCGGCGCCGCGTCGGGTTACATCTTCACCTGGTCGAGGAAGGTCTTCTTGCCGCTCTTGTAGCCGTAGATCGAGATGACGCCGTGCGTCAGGTCGCCCTTCGAGTCGAACGTCGTCGTGCCGATCACGCCGTCGTACTTCGTCGCCGGCATCGCCGCGAGGATCTTCGCCGGGTCGGTCGAGTTCGCACGCTTCATCGCGTCGACCGCGATATAGACCGCGTCATACGCGAACGGCGCGTCGAACTTGATGCCCTGGTTGAAGCGCTTCTGGTACTTCGCGAGGAAGTCCGCGCCGCCCGGCATCTTCTCGAGCGCCGCGCCGGCCTGCGAGCACAGCACGTTGTCGGCCGCCGGGCCGGCCAGTTCGGCCAGCGAGTCGGTGCACACGCCGTCGCCGGACAGGATCTTCGCGCGCAGGCCGAGCTGCTTCGCCTGCTTCGCGAGCGGGCCGCCGGTGGCGTCCATGCCGCCGTACATGATCGCGTCGGGGTTCTCGCCCTTGACCTTCGTCAGGATCGCGCGGAAGTCGACCGCCTTGTCGTTGGTCGCGTCGTGCGACAGCACCTTCAGGCCGAGCGCCTTCGCCTTCTTCTCGAACTCGTTCGCGAGGCCCTGGCCGTACGCGGTCGAGTCGTCGATCACCGCGACGCTCTTCACGCCCTTCGATTGCGCATAGCTCGCGAGCGCCGGGCCCTGCTGCGCGTCGGTCGCGACGACGCGGTAGGTCGTCTTGAAGCCCTGCTGCGTGTAGGTCGGGTTCGTGGCCGACGGCGAGATCTGCACGATGCCCGCGTCGCTGTAGATTTTCGAGGCCGGGATCGACGTGCCCGAATTCAGGTGGCCGATGACGGCGACGACCTTGTCGTCGACGAGCTTCTGCGCAACCTGCGTCGCCTGGCGCGGGTCGGCCGCGTCATCCTGCGCGTCGAGTTGCAGCGTGATCTTCTTGCCGCCGATCGTCAGCCCCTTCGCGTTGATTTCCTCGACCGCGAGGCGCGCGCCGTTCTCGTTGTCCTTGCCGAGGTGCGAGACGCCGCCCGTCGTCGGTTCGACGCTGCCGATCTTCACGACCTGGTCGGCCATCGCGCTCGACGCGGCCGCGAACGCGGCGGCAGCCAGTGCAACGGTGATCAGGGGTTTGCAGCGCATGCCGACAGTGCTTCGTTCCATCTGCCATCTCCGAATTGAATGTCTTTCTATTGACGTCTCGACCGGCCGGCCGCGGGCCGGGGCGATCGGACGATTTTCCATACCCGTCACGGGCGTCGCTTGCATGGTGTCCGGCCGAGTGACCTGCCGCCCGGGCGAGCGGGCGGGTGCCGCGCGCCATGCAATTCGTATGAATATATCGGAACCCGCTTCCGTGTGCTGCGGCGCACTGCATGGCGGACCGCTGCGGCATGCGCCGGCGCGCGGATGTCGAGGCTTCCGGATACCGCAGATCATGCGCCGCGGCGGCCCCCGGATTGCGGTTCGCTGTCGTCGGCCTTACGGCCGCATCCATTATTCGGCTGGTTGCCTCGGCGAAGCCATGGACACTGGCGCCCGGTCAATCGGGAACTGTTCGGTCGATTTGTCTGCACAGTTTGGTCAACGGCGAATGGCGTATCGGGTTTCATGGTCATGCTCCATCGAGCGCGATCGCCGTCGTTATGCAACTAACGGTCAAGTTCGGCCGCGCCGGCGAGTGGGTGCCGATTACACCGATCGAACCGTCCCTCGAGATCGGCAGAGACGGGGGCCGTTTTGGGGCCGGCGTCGCGGCAAATCCGGATCGTCGCGTCGGCCGCGCCATTCGCCGCGCGCTCGACCCTACGACCGTCCGCGCCATGCGACGACGACCACGCCGACGATCGCCAGCAGGCCGCCGCACGCCGTCGCGATGCCCGGCCGCTCGCCGGTCAGCACCACCGACAGCAGCGTCGCGACCGCCGGCGTCAGGTAGAGAAAGTTGGCCGCGCGCGCCGCGCCGAAGTAGCCGAGCGCGAAGGTCCAGGTCGCGTAACCGAGCGCGGCGGGAAAGACGCCGAGTACGATGACGGCCAGCGCCGTGTCGCGCGACCCGTCGCCGAGCGACACGAGCGCGCCGGGCAGCCAGGGCGCGAGCAACACCGCGCCGGCCAGCAGCGTGTACGCGGTGCACGGCAGCGCGCCGTACACGGGAATCAGCCGCCGCTGCAACACGAAATAGCTGGCCGAACACAGCGCCGCGCCGAGGATCAGCGTGCTGCCCGAGCCGAGGACGAGGCCGCCGGGCTGCCCTTGCGCGATCACCGCGATGCCGGCGAGGCTGACGAGCGACCCGAGCCAGCCCCAGCGATTGAAGCGCTCGCGCAGAAACGCGGCGGCCAGCAATGCGGTGAAGATCGGCAGCGTGTTCACGATGAAACTCGCCGCGCCGGCCGACACGGTCCGTTCGCCGGTATTGAGCAGTGCGTTGTAGAGCGCGATGCCGAGCAGGCCGCACGCGAGAAAGCGCCACGCATCGCCTTTCGCCGGCAGCGGCGGCCGTCGCCAGGCGAGCCACGCGATCACGAGCAACGCGGCGGTCGCGAAGCGCGCGGCCGCGAGCTGCAGCGGCGCGAGGCCATGCAGGCCGATCCGGATGAACGGGAACGCGGACGCCCACGAGACGATCGTGAACGCGACCGCGGCTGCCGCGACGAGCGGTTGTCGCGCGCCGCGCGACGTCGGTGACGAAAGCGTATTCATGCGGCCATGGTGCAGCGTGGCGAGATGTTAAGCTAGCGCACAGATCAACACCCGGATATGAATATGGCTCACAGCTCGGGGCCGCGGCGGGCCGGCAGCTCGGCGCGTGCGCGTCAGGCGGCCGTCCGGCTGTCGGCCGCCGCGCCGATGCCGGGCCCGCGGCCGCCGCTCGCGAGCCTGGAGACGGTCTGCACGGTGGCGCGCGAGGGTTCGTTTCTCGCGGCCGCCGACGTTTCCGGCGTCACGCACGGCGCGATCAGCCGCCGGGTGGCCGCCGTGGAAAACTGGCTCGGGATGGCGCTGTTCGAGCGGCATGCGCGCGGCGTGCGCCTGACGCCGGACGGGCAGCGCTTCGTCGGCCGGATCGAGCAGGCGTTCGCGATCATCGACGGCGCGGCCGATCAATGGCGCACGCCGCGCACGCCGCGGCTGGTCCGGATGAGCGTGGTGCCCGCGTTCGCGCAGCTGTGGCTGCTGGAGCGGCAGCAGGCGCTCGAGAATGAAGCGCCCGCGTTGCGCATCGAGCTCGGTATCGAGCTGCGCAACGTGGATATCGCCGGCGGCGAAGCGGATCTGTCGATCCGGTACGGGCGCGGCAACTGGCGTCGGCTCGACACTCGCCCATTCATGCCGGAGCGGCTGTATCCGGTCGCGCATCCGCGGCTCGCCGCGCAACTGGCCAGGATGCGCCGCGCAACGGGCGACGCCGCGCTGCTCGACATGCCGTTGCTGCACGATTCCGACGTGACCGGCTGGCGCACGTGGTTCGATGCGCTCGGCATTCCGTTCAAGCCGCGCGCGCAGGATCGCCGGTTCGAGGATTACAACCTCGTGCTGGCGGCGGCCGAAGCGGGGCTGGGCGTGGCGCTTGCGCGAACGCCGCTTGCGGATGCGTATCTGCAGCGCAGTGCGCTCGTGCGCGTGAGCCGTCACGAGGTCGATTCGCCGCTCAGCTATCACTTCGTGCACGCGAAGGGCGAGAATCGGCCGGAGGTTCTCGCGTTGATGGAACGGATGGTGAAGGCGCTGCGCTAGCGCGCACCCGGCGGTTCGCGCAGGCGGCCGCTTCGGCACGCGCGTCGCGCATGCGACGGGCCGCCCGTTCCGTTCGTTCGGCCGAGGACGCCGAATCGTTACAATGCAGCCGCGGAAAACGGCGAGATCGCCGCAGTGAAGCGGAATCGCGCCTTTGCCCGACGGCAGGGCAATCACCAACCATTGCAGTACGGGTTCAAATTTGCACAAAAGGGAACCGATGAATAGACCAGACAAATCGTCGAAAGCGCGTGCGGCGCTGGATCAACTTTTTTCCGGCCTGGCGCCTGCGGACGCGAAGCGCGCATCGCCGCGTCCGGGCAATCCGTTCGAAGCGGACGACGAGGTGTCGAGTGCATCCGGCGGTCGCGGCGGGGTGGAAGTCACGCTGTCGACCCGCATCCAGCTGCGCGGTTATCCGAGCGCCGACGCGTTCATGAAACGCATGGCCGAAGCGTGGGGCCTCGAGTGGGGCACCTACGACAGCGTCCGCGCGGTGGCGACGCTGCCCGCCGGATGGCGCTCCCGCCGGCTTCCGGAGGTCACGCAGATCGTCGACGAACGCGACGTGCTGCGCGCCGAGAGCAGCCTGCAGGGCGGCGAGATGTCGTATCTGAAGGTGCATCCGCGCTACTACATCGATGCGCGCAAGCGTTTCGGCTGGACGAAGTCGTCGAAGGCATCCGACGATCCGGATCTCGACGGCCCCGACTGGAACTGCTTCGTGGTCGATCGGGAAAAGTCCGTCGAAGTGCATGAGCTGACGACGTCGTCGTTGAAGGCCGACACGGACAATGCGCGGGCGACGCTGCTGAAATGGCTCGACGAGCACTATCCGAAACATCGCGACCCGTTTGCGTACTGGTCGGACTGCGAAGGGGCGTCGTAAGCCGGGTTTGCACGGCGGTTCGCTCGATGCATCGACCGGCCCGCCACGAGGACGACCATTGAAACGAGCGAGTGTGGTCCCGATGCTCTGGGCGGCGTTCGGCGCGGCGGTTGGATCGACCGTCGTCGAGTTGCTGCTCTGGGCAATCGCCGGCGACGACGCCGTCCGAAATCTATTGCGCGACGCACGCCTCACGGCCGCGATCGTGATGGGGCGAAGCGTGCTCGATACGTCCGGCGGCTTCGATCCGCTGGTCATGGGCGTGGCGACGTTCGTGCATGCGACGCTTTCGCTCGTCTATGCGGCCATGCTGGCACGGCTGGTCCACCGTCTGTCGTACGTGGCCGCGCTGCTTGCGGGCGGCGCGTTCGGGCTTCTGCTGTACGGCGTGAACCTCTACGGCTTCACGGCGATCTTTCCGTGGTTCATCCCGGTGCGCGGCGCGATCACGCTGATCGCCCATCTGGTATTCGGGATGACGGCAGCCTCTATCTATTGCGTGGCCCGACGTCGCGCCACGCGCTGATCCCGGCATCGATTGCCCGGGATGTCCGCGACGGGCATCCGTATCCCGACCCCTGGAATAACCGGCCGCGCTGGGTCGTTTAGCCGTCAGGAGACCCCTGTACGACGCGAAGCGGCGGCGAGCGGCGATCGCCGCGCGACGAATCGTGCGCAAGCAAAACGGTGTGCGGGCGTCGTTGGCGACGCTCGGGATCAATGGGTCGGGGGCAACGACGCAGGAGCCGATCATGTGCATCTCGTTTCGATCCTTGACAGCCATCGTCTGTCTCGGCTTTGCCGCGTCCGTCTTCGCGCAAACGACTGACGATTCAGCGGCGAACGGCACGAACTGCCGTGCGGTCGTCGCGCAGGCGGACATCGACGGCACGGAGCAGCAGATCGTGGGGCGCGCGTGTCTGCAAGACGACGGGACGTGGCAGATCGTGCAAAACGCCGACGGCAGCGTGCTGTGGTACCCGGTGGCAGCCTATCCGTATGCCGATCCGTGGTACTGGGGGCCGCCGTTGTTCATCGGCGCGGGCGTGAGCTTCATCTTCGTCGATCGCTTCCGTCGTTTTCACCACTTCGATCACGTCGATCACTTCAATCCGATCGGACATCGCCGCTTCGGCGTGCCGATGGGCGCGGGATTCCATCACGGCCCGTTCCCGGTGGGTGCGGGCCACGGGTTGGGTGGCATGCGGCGACATTAGGCCGATGATTGGACCGGTGTTGCGACGCCTGTTCGACTCTGAAAGGTCGGCATCGGGCTCACCTTCTGGACATTGAACGCGTTGCGTCGTCCCCATACCGTCGGCATGCCGGGCTCCTCGTGTCGTGACGAACGTGAAGGTGGACAGTGTAAACGCCGCAGGCGCGCACCGCGGTGCGCGCCCGACACGACGATCGTCGTGCGACGTAGCGATCAGAACTTGTGGCGAATGCCGACGATCGCGAGTTCCTGCGTATCGGTGCCGGCGTTCACGCCGTACGAGCCGACCGACGCGGCGGCCTTCACGGTCTTGCCGCTCGCGTCGAGCGTATTGCCGCTCGCCTTCTGATAGCCGAACAGCGCATACAGGTCGGTGCGCTTCGACAGCGCGTAGTCCGCGCCGAGGTTGACCTGGTTGTAGTGCGCGGAAGCCGGGCCCGTCAGCGACGTGTAGTTGTAGCCGACGCCCGCGCGCAGCGCCGGCGTGAACTGCCAGTTGAAGAACGCCGAGCCGTTGTTGAACTTCGCGTTCCGGTTGAATGCCGACAGCGTGTCCGCGCCGTATTGCGTGTTCGAGTACGCGAGGCCGAAGGTCGCCGGCCCGGCCACGTACTGGCCGGCCACGCGCACGATCTGGATCGACTTCGCGCTCGAGAAGCCCTGGTTGATCACGGTGTTGAACAGCGTGTCCGAGCTGCTCGACCACGTGCGCACGCCACCCGCGACCGTCGTGCCGCCGTTCGCGTAGAAGTAGCCGGCGCCGAGCGACAGTGGGCCGTTCGCGTAGCTCGCGCCGAAGCTGTACGTGCGGCCGCTGCCGGTCGCGCCCGCGACGCCGCCGAAGCCGTACAGCGCGGCGAACTGGAAGCCGGAGATCAGCGGGCTCGTGTATTTCACCGAGTTGCTGACGCGCAGGCTGTTGTCGTAGTTGTCGAGATCGCCCGGCGTCGCGAACACGCCGCCGAAGTAGTTGTCTTCCGTGAGGCCCTGCACGAGATCGACGACCGGATCGTACTGGCGGCCGAGCGTCACGGTGCCGTACGTGCTGCTCGCGAGGCCGACGACGGCCTTGCGGCCGAATTCGCGCTGGCCCTGGCCGAGCGCGCCGGTGCCGATGTTGAAGCCGTTCTCGAGCTGGAACAGCGCGGACAGGCCGCTGCCGAGATCCTCGATGCCGCGCAGCCCCCAGCGGCTGCCCGACAGGTTGCCGCTGCTGAACTTCACGAGGTTCGACGCGTTGCTGCCGTTCGCGTTCTGCGCGTTGTGGACGTACGCGATGCCCGCGTCGGCGATGCCGTACAGCGTGACGCTGCTTTGTGCGTGGGCGCCCGCGGCGACGAGCGCGGCCGGCAGCGCGAGCAGTGCGAATGACCGGATCTGTTTCATGGTTGGATTCCCCCGTTGGTCGATTGGTCTGACGAGCCGGTGAACGATACGGATGGCGTATCGCCAAGGGAACCAATAAATTGTCGGATCGTTATGAGGCGGCGCGGCGATGGATGCGCGCGCAACGGATCGGCGAGCGGCGCGCGGATAGTGTGTGCATCGCACGCGTGCCGCGCGATTTCGGCGCGCCAGGTCAGTGGCGCGCGTCGCCCGATGCGAACAGGCGCGGCTGCGCCGCGTTCAAGGCGTCGTCCGCCTCGGGCTGCCACGGAAAAATTCCGTTGCGGTCCGGCCACAACAACTGCACGCACGGGAAGTCGTCGTTGCCGTAGAACCAGCGGTTCCAGCCGAGATGGGCTTCGTAGTGTTCCTTCTCGACCGGCATCAACAGCGCATTCGCGTTGCCGTAGACGGCGGCCGTGACTTCGCCGATCGGCGGCGGCGTGCCGGCCGCGACCTTCCGATAGACGTCCCACAGCACGTCATGGACGATGCGCGTCGGCAACGAGAAAACGATGATTTCCGGGAAACCGTGGTTGACCCACAGCCCGGTCGTGAACGAGAAGCCCGGTGCGTCGCCTTCCGCGAATACTTCGGTGCGGAACCATCCGTGCTGGCGAATCTGATGCACGAAGCGCTGCTCGTCTTCCTCGAGCACCGAATCGGGCGCATCGAGCGCGGTCGCGATATCCGGTCGCGTGGTCATGGGAGCTCCTCGGGTATGCGTGGGTCGGTACGAAACCGGGCGATGGCCCCGGCCAGCCGGAACGCGATCGTCGGCGACATTCGCCGCCGATCGATGGCCGCCATATTGCCATGGCGGCCGGTCTATTGCGCCACGTCTTCCGCTTCCGCCGTTTCGCCGAGGAATCCGCCGCTCTGGTGCGCCCACAGCGCTGCGTAAATGCCACCCGCCTGCAGCAACTGCTGGTGCGTGCCTTCCTCGACGATGCGCCCTTCGTCGAGCACGATCAGCCGGTCCATCGCGGCGATCGTCGACAGCCGGTGCGCGATCGCGATCACCGTCTTGCCGTGCATCAGACTGTCGAGGCTGCGCTGGATCGCGACTTCGACCTCGGAGTCGAGCGCGCTGGTCGCTTCGTCGAGCACGAGGATCGGCGCGTCCTTGAGCATCACGCGCGCGATCGCGACGCGTTGCCGCTGGCCGCCCGACAGCTTCACGCCGCGCTCGCCGACTTCGACGTCGTAGCCGCTGCGGCCGTGGCGGTCGCGCAGCCGGTCGATGAACTCGGCCGCTTCCGCGCGCACGGCCGCGTCCTGCATCTCGCGCTCGGTTGCGTCGGGGCGGCCGTACAGCAGGTTTTCGCGCATCGTCCGGTGCAGCAGCGACGTATCCTGCGTGACCATCCCGATCGCGCCGCGCAGGCTGTCCTGCGTCACGTGTGCGATGTCCTGCCCGTCGATCCGGATCGTGCCGCCGCCGACGTCGTAGAAGCGCAGCAGCAGGTTCACGAGCGTCGACTTGCCGGCGCCCGAGCGGCCGATCAATCCGATCCGCTCGCCGGGCCGGATCGTCAGGTTCAGCCCGTCGAATACCGCGCGATCGTTGTCCTCGTGCGCGAACTGCACGTTGTCGAACACGATTTCGCCGCGCTGCACCACGAGCGGCTTCGCATCGGGCGCGTCGACCACGCTGCGCACCTTCGTCAACGTGCTGATGCCGTCCTGGATCGTGCCGACATTCTCGAACAGCTCGGTCATTTCCCACATGATCCAGTGCGAGTAGCTCGACAGGCGCAGCGCCATCGCGATCACGGCCGCGACCACGCCCGCGCTCGCCTCGCCGTGCATCCACAACGCGAGTGCGAGCCCGGCCGAGCCGACCAGCAGCAGCGTCGACAGCAGGTGGTTGACGATCTCGAACGCGCTGACGAGCCGCATCTGCGCGTCGCCGGTCGCCTTGAACGCTTCCATCGCGCGCCGCGCGTGGTCGGCTTCGCGCCGCGTATGGGAGAACAGCTTCACGGTCGTGATGTTCGAATACGCGTCGGTGATGCGGCCCGTCATCAGCGCGCGCGCGTCGGCTTGCCGGCTGCCGATCGCCCCCAGGCGCGGCACGAAATACGCGCACGCCGCGCCGTAGCCGAGCGCCCACAGCGCGAGGGGAATCATCAGCCGCCAGTCGAAGCTGGCGGCGAGCACGAGAATGCCGATCAGATAGGCCGTGACGCCGATCACGACGTCGACCGACATGAACAGCGCGTCGCGCACCGCGAGCGCGGTCTGCATGATCTTGGTCGTCACGCGGCCCGCGAACTCGTTCGCGTAGAACGACAGGCTCTGGTCGAGCATCAGCCGGTGAAACAGCCAGCGCAGCCGCATCGGGAAGTTGATCGCGAGCACCTGGTGCTTGACCATCGTATGCAGCGCGATCAGCAGCGCGCTGCCGGCGAGGATCGCCGCGAAACCGGCGAGCGCGGCGAAGTGGCGGCCGCCGAATTCGGCCGGTGTCGACGACGACAGCCAGTCGACCACGTGCCCCATCATCGCGAACAGCGCGGCTTCGTACGCGGCCAGCGCGGCCGACGTCAGCGCGATCAGCAGGATCCAGCCGCGCGCGCCTTTCGTGCACGCCCAGACGAACGAGAAGAATCCCTTCGGCGGCGTGACGGGATCTTCGAGCGGGAAAGTCGGCAGGCGCCGTTCAAACCACGAATACATTGACTTGTTCTCCTTATACGGCCCGACGCGACGGGCGGGCCGATGGTGCCGGACCGGATGCGCTGCGGTCATCGTGTGCCGGCACGTTCCTTTCGGCCGACGGACGTTACGCCGCGATCGCGTGGCCCGGCTCGAAGTGTCGCATCGATTCGACCGCGCTGCAGGCGGGTTGTAAGCCGTCGCCGGCCGTGCGAACGGCGCCGTACTCGCGCATCGGGCTCCCGGGAATGGACATCGCGCCCCTTAAAAAACCCCTTGACTATCTATCTACGAGTAGATAAAGTTCGATCCATGGAAACGAAACCGACCGTCCGCGAACAGATTCTCGACCACGCGATCACGCTGATGATGCAGCGCGGTTACAACGGCTTCAGCTATCGAGACCTGTCCGACCTGGTGGGCGTGAAGACGTCGAGCATCCACTACTACTTCCCGTCGAAGGACGATCTCGTGCTGGAAGCGGTGGCGGCGTACAGCGACGAAGTCCTCGCGGCGGTGCGGGCGATCGATCCGGCGTTGCCGGCCGACGTGAGGCTGAGCCTGTACACGAAGATGTTCGGTCGCACGCTCGGTGACGGCAATCTGATCTGCCTGTGCGGGATGCTCGCGGCCGACATCGAAACGCTGCCGGAGAACGTGCGGCAGGCCGTGCAGGCGTTCTTCACGGCCAACGAGCGCTGGCTCGCGGAATTGCTCGCGCAAGGCGCGAAGGAAGGCACGCTGCAGTTCAGCGGCGAGCCCGACACGGCGGCGCGCACGTTGTACGCGGCGTTTCAGGGCAGCGTGCTGGCCAGCCGGCTGTTTCACACGCGGGCGCGTCTCGAGGACGTCGAGGCCGTCTGGAAAACGCGGTCCTGACGGGCGGCGCAAGCAGTGGGGCGGTTCGCCGCCCTTTTAGTGGATTTTGCTATCTATCATGTAGTAGATAGATGGCTGGCGCAGATGGATCGACCATCTGCATTTTTTGGGGATGTTTATCTATCTATGAGTAGATAAATTGACGCGAGGTCGGCGGAGAAACCGCCGGCACGCGGTCCCCGGTTCGAACGCTGTTTCATTCATTTGCTGAAAAGGAGTCTGTCATGTCGATCGAAAAAGTGCTGTACCGCGCCCATGCAAAAGCCACCGGCGGCCGCGACGGCCGTGCGACGGTGCCCGAAAGCGGTCTCGACCTGAAGCTGACCACGCCGCGCGAGCTCGGCGGCGCGGGCGGGGCGGGCGCGAACCCCGAGCAACTGTTCGCCGCCGGCTACAGCGCGTGTTTCATCGGCGCGATGAAGTTCGTCGCGGCGCGCGACAAGATCGCGATGCCCGCGGACGCCGCGATCGAAGGCAGCGTCGGTATCGGCGCGATCCCGAACGGGTTCGGCATCGAAGTGGAACTGAAGATCTCGCTGCCCGGCCTCGATCGTGACATCGCGCAAACGCTGATCGATCGCGCGCACGTCGTCTGCCCGTACTCGAACGCGACGCGCGGCAACATCGACGTCACGCTTACGCTCGTCTGATCGATCGCACTGCAAAACATTCATCGCCATTCGAAGAAGTCAACCAAGGAGTCGCACCATGAAGATCGTCAAGCCGCTGTTGATCGCCGCCGCCGTTGCAGCCGCGTTGTCCACCGCACCTGCCGCGTTCGCCGCCGGCACCGACGCCGACGCCGTCCGTCCCGATGCGAAGACGAGCGCGTTCCTCGCCGCGCTGAACGGCCAGAAGGGCCCGGGCCTCGAAACGCTGAGCCCCGCGAAGGCGCGCCAGGTGTTGGTCGACGCGCAGAATGGTGTGAAGGTCGATCTGTCCGGCATCGACGTGTCGAACCGCACGATCGAGCAGGACGGCCTGTCGGTGCCGGTCACGATCGTGCGTCCGCAAGGCGCGACGGGGACGCTGCCGGTATTCGTGTTCATCCACGGCGGCGGCTGGGTGCTCGGCGATTTCCCGACGCACGAGCGCCTCGTGCGCGATCTCGTCGTGCAGTCGGGCGCCGTCGCGGTGTTCGTGAACTACACGCCGTCGCCGGAAGCGCGTTACCCGGTCGCGATCAATCAGGCGTATGCGGCGACCAAGTGGGTGGCCGCGCACGGCGCGGAGATCGGCGTCGACGGCAGCCGCCTCGCGGTGGTCGGCAACAGCGTCGGCGGGAACATGTCGGCCGTCGTCGCGCTGATGGCGAAGGACAAGGGCGGCCCTGCGATCCGTTTCCAGGGGCTGATGTGGCCGGTCACGGATCACGACTTCGACACCGGTTCGTACCGTGCGTATCAGCAGGGCCACTTCCTGACGCGGCCGATGATGAAGTGGTTCTGGGACGCCTATACGAAGAACGAAGCGCAACGCAACGAGATCTACGCGTCGCCGCTGCGCGCGAGCCTCGCGCAGTTGAAGGGGTTGCCGCCCGCGCTGATCCAGGTCGCGCAGTTCGACGTGCTGCGTGACGAAGGCGAAGCATACGGTCGCAAGCTCGACGCGGCCGGCGTGGACGCGACGACCACGCGCTACGACGGCACGATCCATGATTTCGGTCTGCTGAACGCGCTGGCCGACGATGCACCGACGAAGGCCGCGATCAAGGCGATGGCCAATGAAATCGCGACGCGGCTGAAGTAACGCGATCGACGGTCGTTCGAACCCGAACGGCGGGACGGCGGGCACGTGCCCGCCGTTTTCGCATGAAGGAGGGCGTCCCGCTCATGCCCGGCCGCGCGTCGGTCGAAACGGTCGAACGGCGATCGCGCAATCGCACGATCGCGCCCGGCCGCCGGCATTGTTGGTACGATCGCGCGTATCGTTCACGCCGGCGTCGCAATTCGCCGGCTTATCGGCCGTGCGGCTGCACGGCAGCGCGGCCACGTTCGGGAGAAGCGGTTCATGTTGCAGGCGTTCGCGGTCTTGCTGATCTTCCAGTGTCTCGGGGAAGGGGTGTCCTATTTGTTCGGCCTGCCGGTGCCGGGCCCGGTGATCGGCATGCTGCTGCTGTTCGGCTTCGTGATGCTGCGCCCGCAGGTGGCCGATGCGATCGAGCCGACCGCGCTCGAGCTGCTGCGTCACCTGTCGCTGCTGTTCGTGCCGGCCGGCGTCGGCATCATGGTGTCGGCCGACCGCGTGCGCGGCGACGCGGTCGCGGTCGTCGTCGCGCTGACCGTCAGCACCACGCTCGCGATCGCGGTGACGGCGCTCGTCACGCGTGCGTTGCTGCGACGCCAGCGCCGCGCGGGCGGCACCGCGGAGGGTGCGCAATGACGGCCTTCCCGAAGCTCGGCGCGATCTGGGTCTATCTCGCCGCGAGCCCACTGCTCGGCCTGACCATCACGCTGGTCGCGTATCTGTTCGCCCAGGCCGTCTATGCGCGGGCACGCTTCAACCCGCTCGCGAATCCGGTGCTGATCGCGGTCGCGGTGATCGTCGTGCTGCTGACGCTCACGCATACGCCATATCCGACGTATTTCGAAGGCGCGCAGTTCGTCCATTTCCTGCTCGGCCCCGCGACCGTCGCGCTCGCGCTGCCGCTGTACCGCCAGTGGTCGAAGCTGCGGCGCACCGCGCTGCCGTTGCTCGTCGGCCTGCTCGCGGGTTCGCTGACCGCGATCGTGTCGGCGGTCGGCATCGCGGCGCTGTTCGGGGCGTCGCATCAGACGATCGCGTCGCTCGCGCCGAAATCGGCGACGACGCCGATCGCGATGGCCGTCGCCGCCGAGATCGGCGGCATTCCGTCGCTCACGGCCGTGCTCGTGATCTCGACCGGGATCTTCGGCGCGGTGTGCGCGCGCGGGATCCTCAATCTGCTGCGGGTCGACGAGCCGGCCGTGCGCGGCTTCGCGCTCGGCGTCGCGTCGCACGGGATCGGCACCGCGCGCGCGTTCCAGGTGAGCGAGGAGGCCGGCGCGTTTGCCGGGCTCGGGATGGGGTTGAACGGCGTGCTGACGGCGTTCGTCGTGCCGATCCTGCTGCCGGTGCTGTCGCGCTGGATCTGAGCGCGCGGCCGCCGGGGTATCGGTTTCCCCGATGGCGCGGACGACAGGCCGACAGGGCGGCGCTCGCGGCGCGCATGTATCGTCGGCGTTATCAGGAGAATTCAGGAACGCCCAAGGACATTTGCGCAGCGATCGGCTAACGTTGCATCGGCGCCGTTGTCGCAAGCCGTCGCATGCACGCCGGTGTCCGACCCACACTCAACAATCGACAAGGAGATCGGCCATGAAGCAGTCTCGCGTGGTTTCGGTGGCAGTAGCGGTAGCGGCGTCGTTCGGTCTGTTGTTGACCGCCGCGCCGGCGGCATACGCGCAGGACCCGGCGTCCGCGCCGGCGCAGAAGCAGCTCGACAAGGCGCAGAAGAAAGCGGCGCGCAAGGCGGCCCGCGCGCGGCACGCGTCGGACCTGAAGGCGATCGGCACCGGCAGCGGCTACCGGTTGACCAACGACCAGAGCAACTATCCGCAGAACGCCGTGCAAAAGGCGCCCGCGACGAACGCGGCGCCGGCCGCACCGGCTTCGGGCCAGTAACGGTCGAACGCGTTGCACAGGACGAACGGCGCCGGTCGACCCGGCGCCGTTCGTCCTGTGCGGAACTGCGGGGCCGCGGAGCCGCCGCGTTACGACGCGAGCTTGCTCGCGAGTTCGGCCACGTGCTTGCCCTGGTAGCGCGCGATGTCGAGTTCGTTCGCGCTCGGCTGGCGGCTGCCGTCCGCACCCGCGAGCGTGGTCGCGCCGTACGGCGTGCCGCCGGTGATTTCGTTCATGTTGACGAGCCCGCTGCACGCATACGGCACGCCCACGATCACCATCCCGTGATGCAGCAGCGTCGTGTGGAACGACGTGATCGTCGTTTCCTGGCCGCCGTGCTGGGTGCCGGTCGACGCGAACACGCTGCCGATCTTGCCGACGAGTGCGCCTTTCATCCACAGGCCGCCCGTCTGGTCGAGGAACGTGCGCATCTGGCCGGCCATGTTGCCGAAGCGGGTCGGCGTGCCGAAGATGATCGCATCGTAGTCGGCGAGTTCGTCCACCGTGGCGACCGGCGCGGCCTGGTCGACCTTCACGCCGATCGCGCGGGCCTGGTCGACGGGGATCGTTTCCGGCACGCGCTTGAGCGTGACCTCGACGCCGGGCACCGATTTCGCGCCCTCCACGACGTGCTGCGCCATCGTTTCGACGTGCCCGTAGGACGAGTAGTAAAGAACGAGAACCTTGGCCATGTTGCGAATCTCCGATTAAAGGGGCCCCGCGGTCAGCGGAGCCCGGTTTCCCGAACGGGCGTCACGCCCATTCGGCCGTCACTTCGACCGGACGCAGGTCGAACACCAGCACTTCGGCATCCTTGCCGTTCGCGATCGTCAGCGCCTGCTCGCCGCGGATGCGCGCGCCGTCGCCTTCGCCGAGCGTCACGCCGTTGACCGTCACGCTGCCGCGCGCCACATGCACGTAAGCGAAGCGGTTCGGATCAAGTTCCAGCGTAGTGCTTTCGTCGCCGTCGAACAGGCCCGCGTAAATCCGCGTGTCCTGGCGGATCTTCAGCGAACCGGCGTCGCCGTTCGGCGACACGACGAGGGCGAGCTTGCCGCGCTTGTCGTCGGCCGCGACATTGGTCTGCTGATAACGCGGCTCGGCACCCTTTTCGGCCGGCCCGACCCAGATCTGCAGGAAGTGGACCGGCGCGTCCGGCGAGTGGTTGAACTCGCTGTGGCGCACGCCCGTGCCCGCGCTCATCAGTTGCACGTCGCCCGGCACGATCACCGAACCGGTGCCCATCGAGTCCTTGTGTTCGAGCGCGCCTTCGAGCACGTACGACAGGATTTCCATGTCGCGGTGCGGGTGCGTGCCGAAGCCGCGGCCCGGGGCGACGCGGTCGTCGTTGATCACGAGCAGATCGGAGAAGCCGACTTGCTTCGGATCGTAGTAATTCGCGAACGAGAACGTATGACGGGAGCTGAGCCAGCCATGCTCCGCACGGCCGCGTTGGTTTGCTGCACGGATGTCGATCATGATTTTTTCCTTCAAGTCGCCGGACCTCGGAAGTGGGCCCGGCCGTTCGTTGAGATGAATCTTAGGTCAATCGATTTGACAAATAAATCGCTGTAAAGATAATGACTGTCGCTATGGAGTGGACAATATGGAACTCAACGACCTGAGGATCTTCGTCGCGACCGTCGACGCAGGCAGTTTCACGGCGGCGGCCGACCAGCTGATGCTGTCCAAGCAGTTCGTCAGTCGCCGCACGATGGCGCTGGAGGCGTCGCTCGGCGTGCGGCTTCTGCATCGCAATACCCGCAATCTCGCGGTGACCGAGTCGGGGCAGGAGTTTTATGTGCGCGCGCAGCGCATCCTCGCGGAGATCGCCGACGCCGAGCAGGCGATGTCGGTGCGCAGTACGGAGCTGCATGGCTCGCTGAAGATCAGCGCGCCGCTGTCGTTCGGGATCACGCACGTGTCGCCGCTGATCGCCGAATTCCTGTCCGCGCACCCGGCCGTGCGGCTGAACCTCGACCTGACCGACCGGCGCGTCGACCTGATCGGCGAGGGCTTCGACCTCGTGCTGCGGATCGGCTCGCTCGAGGACTCGACGCTGATCGCACGACCGCTCGGCGCGTGGCGGATGATCCCGTGCGCGAGCCCCGCGTACCTGAAGCGGCATGGCACGCCGCAGACGCCGGCCGATCTGGCCGGCCATACGTGCGTGCTGTACGGACGCGAGCGGCGGGTCGGCTGGGAATTCCGCGTCGACGGCGCGGCGCGCACGTTCGACGTGCAGGGGCCGCTCGTCGCGAACAACGGCGAAGTGGTGCGCGACGCCGCGATCGCGGGGCTCGGCATCGCGCTGCTGCCGCACTTCATCGTCGGCGCGGCGCTCGACAGCGGTGCGCTCGTGCCGGTGCTCGACGCGTACGTGCCGCCGCCGATCACGCTCAATGCCGTGTTTCCGCAGCACCGCGAGGGGTTCGTCACGCTGCGTACGTTCATCGGGTTTCTCGCGGAGCGGCTCGGGCAGCCGGCGCCGACGGACGCGAGCGGGGCGGGCCGGGCACGGTAGCCGGCCGCTTTGCGGTGAATGAGGCGATTAATCTCCGCAAATTTTGCGGAGATTGTTGAGTCGTGCGGTGTATCGGTGGATAATCTCCGCATCATGAGCGGAGATTACACCTATATCTGGGAATCGGCCGACTGGCCGGCATGGCGCTTCGATCTTGCGACCCTCGCCATGCCGCTCGCCGACGTCAGCCGTGCGCAAGGCATGCTGGCCGGGCGATTGGCGGATGTCGGCCTGGCGTTGCGCGACGAAGCGAGCCTGGCCGCGCTGACGGATGACGTCGTCAAGACCAGCGCGATCGAAGGCGAGAACCTGAATGTCGCGTCGGTCCGGTCGTCGATCGCGCGCCGGCTCGGCGTCGACATCGGCGCGCTCGCGCCGATCGATCGCCATGTCGAAGGCGTCGTCGACATGGTGCTGGATGCGACGACCCATGCGGCCGCACCGGTCACAGAAGCGCGGTTGTTCGGATGGCATGCCGCGCTGTTCCCGACCGGCTATTCGGGGCTGTCGCGGATCACGGTCGGCGGGTGGCGCTCGGATGCGAGCGGGCCGATGCAGGTCGTCTCCGGGCCGATCGGCCGGCAGCGCGTGCATTTCGAGGCGCCGCCGGCCACCCGCCTGACGCACGAGATCGGGCGCTTTCTCGCGTGGTTCAACGCGCCGCCGGCCGAGCCCTTGCTGATCAGGGCCGGCCTGGCCCACCTGTGGTTCGTCACGCTGCACCCGTTCGACGACGGCAACGGTCGCATCGCGCGCGCGCTCGGCGATCTGGTTCTGGCACGCGCGGACCGAAGCCCGCAGCGTTTCTACAGCCTGTCCGCGCAGATCCAGCGCGAGCGCAACGCGTATTACGACGCGCTGGAGCGCACGCAGCGCGGTTCGCTCGACGTCACGGAGTGGCTTGCGTGGTTTCTGAACACGCTGGGCCAGGCCGTCGATCACGCGCACACGACACTCGATGCGGTGCTGATCAAGGCGCGCTTCTGGCAGCGATGCGCGGGCGTCGCGATGAACGAACGCCAGGTCAAGGTCATGAATCGCTTGCTCGACGGCTTCGAAGGGAAGTTGACGACCACCAAGTGGGCCGCTCTCGCGAAATGCTCGCAAGACACGGCGCTGCGCGATATCACGGAGCTCGTCGAGCAGGGCATGTTGCGTCGCTCGGCGTCCGGTGGGCGGAGCACGAGTTACGAGCTGGTGCCGTTCGACGGCTGACGTCATTGCCGGCTCGTCTCGTCCTGCGCGCGAAGGCGCCGTGTATGGCCGATGCGGCGAGTGCGATTGCGGCACGCGTGGGGCAGGTCGCCGCGCGGCGCATCCGGCTCCGGTCGATGGAAGACGACGGGCCGACCGGGCGTGACGGCGCTCGGGCGATCGTGTTCATCGGGATCGTCGGTCGCGCGACGAAAGCTGCGTTGCACGACGGTATCGTGCACCGCGGCACCGCCGCCGACATGGTTGCGACGACATCGAACGTCGATTGATCGGCGTCGCGCATCCGGGTTACGCTTCGGCGGGCGGCGGCATGCGCTGCATGCCGGGCCGGGCGTTTTTACCTCGAATGTCGCGTGCAGGTCGCTTCTACAGGCGCGCGACGCAGCGACGATCAAGCCGATGACAACCCAGAACCGATCGAATGCGCGCGGCCAAGCCGCGATGTCTGCATGTGAAACGTCGCGCACGCAGTTGCCATTCATCGCGGCGGCCGCGCTGCTGATGCTGGTGCCGGTCGCCGCGCAGGCGGCCGGCTTCGACTGCGGGAAGGCCGCATCGCCCACCGAGAAGACGATCTGCGCGAACCCCGCATTATCGAAGCTCGACGGCGATCTGTCGGCCGCGTGGAAGAGGACGCTCGCGAAGGGCGGCGATACGGCCGCGCCGAAGGCCGCGCAGTTGAAGTGGCTCAAGCAGCGCGACCAGTGCGGCAGCGACGCGTCATGCCTCGGCGACCGCTACCGCGAACGGCTCGCGAGCCTGAACGGCACGCCGCTCGCCGCCGACCGCTGGCAGCAGACGTGGTACCTGACGAGCGACAACCCATCGGTCGGCGGCGTGCTGACGTTCACCGGCACGGTGCCGCGCCTGCATTTCGAGCTGAGCGCCAACAACGGCGCGAATACCGGCGGCCTCGACGGCGACATCGTGCTGCACGGCGACAGCGGCGTCTTCCGCCAGGACAAGTGCCGGCTCGACTTCGACCGGAAGGGCGGGCGCATTCGCGTCACGCAACAGGGCGCCGATTTCGATTGCGGCGCGGGTGCGGGCGTCACGTACGCGGGCAACTACGTGGCCGCCGCGCAGTCGCAGGCCCAACCGAAAGCCGACCTGCTGAGCCTCAAGGTCGTCGCCGACGCGCGGCAGAACGCGATCGCGCACGAGCTGCTCGGCGCCGACTATCAGACGCTCGTCGACATGGTCAACTCCAGCGCCGACGAGAAGGATCTCGACGGCCTCGGCGCGCACGTGACGTCGTACTGGGTGCGCGGTATCGCGACGACGAACGCGGCGATCGTGATGCGTCGCGGCACCGATCTGTGGATCGGGCTGCTCGTGTTCGATGCAAAGAACCACGTCCGGATGCGTTACTACTCGAACGTGCCCGCGTGGAAGAAAACCGTGCCGAAGACGATCAACGCGTGGCACGACACGCTCGACAAGACGCTGCCGATCGACGTGATGCAGTAAACGGGGCGCTGGCCCGCTATTTCTTGCGCGTCGCGTGCGCCTGCGTCCGCGTGGGCGGCGCCGCCGATTCCCGTATGCGCAGCTCGGGCAGGACGGCATGGCCGGGCCCCGTTGCGCCGTTCTCGAGCGCGTTAAGCAATGCACGCGCGGCCTGGCGGCCGATCGCGTCGGTGTCGACCCACATCGTCGTCAGCGACGGCCGGATCTCGCGCGCGAGCGCGACGTCGTCGAAGCCGGTGATCGACAACTGCGTGGGCACGCCGATACCGAGCGCCTGCGCTTCGAGCAACGCGCCGAGCGCGAGCGCGTCGTTGCCGCAGATCACGGCGGTCGGCCGCGTCGCCGCATCGCTGCCGACGATCGCCCGCAGGCTCGCCCGCCCGAACGCGATCGTGGCCGCGCCTTCGTGCTGATGCACGGGACGCACCGCGAGCCCGTGCGCGGCCAGCGTGTCGTGAATGCCGCGCAGGCGGGCCTGCACGCGGTCGTTGTCCGTCGACGGCTGCATGACGATCGCGAAATCGCGGTGGCCGAGGTCGAGCAGGTGCGTGGTGAGCCGTGCGAACGCCGCGCGGTTGTCGAAGCCGATGCAGCAATGCGGGCTGTCGTCGCGGTACGCATACGTGACGACGTACGGCACGCGATGCATCGCGAGGAGTTCGAACAATTCCGGCGGATACGCTTCGCCGACCAGCGACACGGCTTCCACGCCGCGCGACAGCATCGCGCGTACCTGCGCGAGCGCTTGCGCGGGATCGTAGTTCGAGCAGCCGAGGAACAGCGTGATGCCGTGCTCGGCCATGACCGTCTGCATGCCGGCGACCTGCGACGCGAACACCTGGTCGTCGAGGGTCGGAATGATCGCGCCCGTGATGTGAGTGCGCGTGGATGCGAGCGCGCGACCGGCCGCATTCGGGATCCAGTTCAGTGCGAGCGCCGCGTCGCGCACGCGCTGCTGCACGTCGGCCGATACCTTGCCGGGATCGTTGTACACGCGCGAGACGGTCGCGGTCGATACGCCGGCCAGTTTCGCGACGTCGCCGAGCACCGAGCGGCCGCTGCCGCGGCGTGCCCGGGACGTGCTCATCGGCCGTCTCCGCGCGTGGCGGCCGTGCCGCTGCCGTGTGCCGTCAAAAGCGTCATTGTTTACCCTCGATTCGTGATGGCCCCGCTTGCATTCTCGAGCGAGCCTGCGAGAATGTAAGCGCTATCTTGCTGCAGCCTTCCTATTATGTCAGACACCTTCTCGATCCGTATGGCCAAATTTTCCGAGACGACGACCTATCCGGTCATTTTGTCGACCGCGAATGTAAGCGATTACATCAAGCCATGAACGGTCTCCGGTCACCGCGTGTCGCCGTCGTCGGCAGCGTCAACATCGATCTCGTCACGCGCGCGCCGCGCCTGCCGGTGCCGGGCGAGACGCTGCTCGGTACGACGTTCGAGACCGTTCACGGCGGCAAGGGCGCGAACCAGGCGGTCGCGGCCGCGCGCCTCGGCGCATCGGTCGCGATGATCGGCTGCGTCGGCGACGACGCGTTCGGTGCGCGCCTGCACGGCGCGCTGGCGGCAGAGCGCATCGACGTGACGCACCTGCACCGGATCGGCGGCACGGCGACCGGAGTCGCGACGATCACGGTCGACGACGGCGGCGCCAACAGCATCGTCGTCGTGCCCGGCGCGAATGCGTGCGTCGACGCCGACCGGATCGACGCGGCGCGCGACACGATCGTCGGAGCCGCGCTGCTCGTGTGCCAGCTCGAAATACCGATCGCCAGCGTGGCGCGCGCGATTGCCTGCGCCAGCGCGCACCACACGCCGGTGTTGCTCAATCCCGCACCCGCACAGCCGCTCTTCGATGCGCTGCTGGCGCGGGTCGACTATCTCGTCGTCAACGAAACCGAGGCCGAGTCGCTGACCGGCATCGCCGTGGGCGACGATGCATCGGCCGCGCGCGCCGCCGATGCGCTGTGCGCGAAAGGCGTCGGCAACGTGCTGGTCACGCTCGGCGCGCGCGGCGTTTGCTGGCGCGGCAGCGCAGGGAGCGGCCGCCATCGTGCGATGGCGGTGGTGGCCGTCGATACGACCGCGGCCGGCGACACGTTCGTCGGCGGGTTCGCGGCCGCGCGGGCCGGCGGCGCGTCGATGGACGACGCGATCGGCTTCGGCCAGCGTGCGGCCGCGATCAGCGTCACGCGTCACGGCGCGCAGACGTCGATTCCGACGCTCGACGAAGTAAACCGTATGGATACCTGAATTCCGCACACGACGGAACGGCCGAACCCGGCCGAGACCAGTGACATGGAGACAATCGACATGAACGACAACCAACCTGTTCCGCACGCGCCGCCACGGATTCGGCGCGGTCAACGCATCGCGCTCGCGCTGTTGATGGCGAGCGGGATCGTCAACTATCTCGATCGCGGCACGCTGGCCGTCGCGAGTTCGGCGATCCGCGGCGATCTCGGCCTGTCGCTCGCGCAAATGGGGCTGCTGTTGTCGGCATTCTCATGGAGCTATGCGCTGTGCCAGTTTCCGGTCGGCGGGCTGGTCGACCGCATCGGCCCGCGCCGGCTGCTCGGCATCGGGCTGATCGTCTGGTCGTTCGCGCAGGCGGCCGGCGGCGTCGTGTCCAGCTTCGGCTGGTTCATCGTCGCGCGCATCGTGCTCGGCATCGGCGAGGCGCCGCAATTCCCGTCGGCCGCGCGCGTGGTGAGCAACTGGTTTCCGCTACGCGCGCGCGGCACGCCGACGGGCATTTTCAATGCCGCGTCGCCGCTCGGTACCGCGCTTGCGCCGCTGCTGCTGTCGGTTCTCGTTGCGTCGTTCAACTGGCGCTGGGCGTTCATCGTGACCGGGGCGCTCGGCCTCGTCGTCGCCGTCGTATGGTTCGCGCTGTATCGCGATCCGGTGCGCGCGCAACTGTCCGCCGCCGAACGCGGTTACCTCGATGCCGATGCGCAAAGCGTCGTCGCGGCGCCGAAGTTGACCTTCGCCGACTGGCGCAACCTGTTCTCGCACGGCACGACGTGGGGGATGCTGATCGGCTTCTTCGGATCCGTGTACCTGAACTGGGTCTACCTGACCTGGTTGCCCGGCTACCTGACGATGGAGCGGCACATGAGCCTGATCCGAACGGGGTTTGCCGCATCGGTGCCGTTCCTGTGCGGGTTCGTCGGTTCGCTGGCCGCCGGCTGGCTGTCGGATTTCGTCACGCGCCGCAGCCGGTCGCCGGTCGTGAGCCGGCGCAATGCGGTGGTGGCCGCGATGCTCGGGATGGTCGCGTTCACGATTCCGGCCGCACTCGTGCAGAGTAATACGATTGCGCTCGCATGCATTTCGGTGGTGATCTTTCTCGCCAACGCGGCATCGGCATGCTCGTGGGCACTCGCGACGGCGGCCGCGCCGCCGAGCCGCATCGCGTCGCTCGGCGCGATCCAGAATTTCGGCGGCTTTATCGGCGGCGCGCTTGCCCCGATCCTGACCGGCGTCATTGCGCAGAAGTGGTCGTTCGTGCCCGCGCTGCTCACCGCGGCGGCGATCGCGTTCGCCGGTGCGATGGCCTACCTGCTGCTCGTGCGCAAGCCGATTCCCGAACAGGCCGCGAACGCCGCGCCCGGACCGTTGCCGGCGTAATCGTGCAGCCTGCATTCGCATTCACTGAAGGAAGGAGAAACCGATGCAACACTCGCAGCAATCGAACGTGACCATCGAGGGGATCGTGCCGGTGATGCTGACGCCGTTCGACGACGCCGGCTCGATCGACTACGCGGGGCTCGAGCGGCTCATCGAATGGTATCTGGCGCACGGCTCGGATGCGTTGTTCGCGGTCGCGCAATCGAGCGAGATGCAATTCCTGAGTCTGGCCGAACGCGCGGAACTCGCGCGCTTCGTGGTCGAGCGGGTGGCCGGGCGCGTACCGGTCGTCGCGTCGGGCCACATCAGCGACGATATCGACGCGCAGGTCGTCGAACTGTGCGCGGCGGCCGAATCGGGCGCGCAGGGCGTCGTGCTCGTGACCAATCGTCTCGATCCGCAACGCAAGGGCAGCGCCGCGTTGCTCGATCATCTTCACAGACTGCTCGCGCGACTGCCGTCGGATCTCTCGCTCGGCCTGTACGAATGCCCGGCGCCTTACCGGCGGCTTCTGTCGGACGACGAGCTGCGCGCGTGTATCGATACCGGCCGGTTCGTGATGCTCAAGGACGTGAGTTGCGAGCTCGCCACGGTGAAGCGGCGCGTCGCGCTTGCCGCGGGGTCGCCGCTGAAGATCCTGAACGCGAACGCCGCGATTGCGTGGGACGCGATGAAGGCCGGGTCCGCCGGTTTCAACGGCGTGTTCACGAACTTCCATCCCGATCTCTATCGGTGGCTGCGTACGCGGGGCGAGTCGAATCCGGCGCTCGCCGACGAACTGTCGACGTTCCTGGTCGTCTCGGCGGTATCGGAGGCGCTGGGCTACCCGGCGCTCGCGAAGCTCTATCACCAGCGGATCGGCACATTCGGATCGATCAAATGCCGTGCGATCGACTACGACGTGCGCGAACGATTCTGGGCGCTCGACGCGGTGCTCGACAAGATCGTGGCGGGCACCGAACATTTCCGCCGGCGGATCGCTGCGTCGTGACGGAGGACGCGCGCCGCGCCGGCAGCGCGGCGCGTGATCGCATCGCGTGCCGTGCCGTGCCGTGCCGTGCCGTGCCGTGCGTGCGGCCGGCACGCCGGCTTCTGCTGAAACGATCCGCGTTGCGCGATGCATGCGATTGCGGCGAAATCGTCGCGACGCCCGATCCCGTCGATGGCGGCAACACGTGCCGCCGCGCTGTCCGGCCGTCATTCGGCGGCATTCACGACGTCACGAACTCGAACCGCCCGCGATCCGCGAGCGCGGTGTCGACGCGCGTCCGGCCATCCTGCCGCGCGTCGCATCGACGATGTCTGGCGGACCGTCGACATGTTTTCTCACACGGCGAGAAAAGCGCACAAATCTGCGCAATTTCGCGGCCGTCCGTCATAGCGGTCCGTAATACCATGCCGCGGAGTGATTTTTACCGACGAACCGCGGAAGCCGCATTCGCCCATGCAACACGTGACGACGACAAGCCAGCCGCCGATCCTGGCGGCGCCGGTTGATGCCATGCTGCGCGCCGTGATCGACGAGGTCGTCCATCGGAGCGTGTCGGAGGCGACGACGCGCAGCGGCTACATGCGCTGCGCCGACTATGCGATCGTCGGCGCGCAGGTGCTGACGCTGCTGACCGGCAAGCCTTATCGGCCGTTCGCGGGCGGCGAGGTGATGGACTTCGGCGGCGGCAACCTGTATGCGCTGTGCACGACGCGCGCGCGGCGCCGCACCGCGCGGCATCTGTCGCAACTCGCGCGGTATCACTGTTGGGTCGAAGCGCGCCACGACGACGTGGGCGGGCGCACGCGCAAGGAGATCGTCGACTTCACGACGCGCCACGACGAGGCCGTTGCGAACCAGCTGGGCATGCCGTTCGCGCGTGCCTACCAAGCTTATTTCTGGGGCTGGGAAGACGAGCACACGGTACCTGCCGAATTGCACGACCATCCGGTATTCGCCAAGCAGGGCCCGGTGTGGCGCTGGGCCGAGCGCGAATGCACGTCGCTGCTGCGCGCGTACGAGCACGAACGCGCCGGCTATTTCGGGCGTCGGGTATCGCGTGCAATCGATTGGTTCGCCGACCGCATCGAAGGTCTCGGCTGACGCGTGCCTGTTTCAAGGACGACTGCGGCCCGGTTGCCGGCCGCGACGAGGCGAAGCCGGCGGGCGCTGGCGCGCTGCCGGGCGTGAACGATGTCGCCGGGCCGCGCACACCGCGCGACCCGCTCACTTCCTGGACAGCGTGCCGCTACTGTTCGCACCGCCAAACAATCGCGTCAGGTATTGCGAGTGGGTGTTCATCCGGGTCATCAGCGTGTTGAGCGCGGTGAATTGCGCCTGATACTGCCTGGTCAGTTGTGCGGCATAGTCGGACAGATCCGACTGCTGTTGCGCAACACGTTTCAGATCGGCGCTCAGTGCGGTCGTGCGCACGTCGATCATCCCGTTCTTCTTCGTGAACTGCGTGACCTGCTCGGCCAGGCGCGTGCCGATCCCGTTCTCCGGATTGAACAGGCGCGCGACCCCGGACGGGTTGGCGGACAGCGCGCTGTCGAGCTTCGCGCCGTCGACGTTCAGCGTGCCGTCTCGCTCGAGCTTGATGCCGATCGACAACAGGTTCGCGTGTCCGTTGCCCTTCTCGGCGACGCCGCCGCTGTCCACCCCGCGCGCGACGATCGACGCCAGCGCGTTGCGGATCGTGTTCAGCGTCGAATCGCCGATCAGCGCGCCCTGCGAGCTTGCGCCTGCCGTGTAGCTCGACAGCGCGCCCATCGTCTTGACGACCGTGTTGTACAGACTCACGAAATGCGTGATCGTCGCGGCCTGCGACTTCGTGTCGGTGCTGATCGTCAGCGTCTGCGTATCGGTCGCGCCGACCGCGGCCGCCGACAGGTTCAGCGTGATGCCGGTCAGCACGCCCGACACGGCGTTGCTCGCGCTGGTCGATGCGATCCCGTTGAGCGTGAACTTCGCATCCTGTGCGACGGCGCTCTGCCGCCAGGCGGCCGCGCCGTTCGCCGAATCGATCGTCGACGCGCCGCCGGACGGGGCGACCGTCGACGTGACGCCGAGATTCGACAGGCCGCCGTCGTTGGACACGTTGCCGACCGCGACGCTGATCGCATTCGCCGCGCCCGTTTTCGACGACGCGAGCACGAGGTGCGCGCCATCCGTGCCGTTGATGACCGTCGCACTGATCCCCGGGTTGCCCGACGCGCCGTTGATTGCCGCCGCGACGCCCGCCAGCGTGTTGTTGGCGCTGCCGATTTCGACCTTGAACGACTGGTTGCCGAGCGACAGCGTCAGCGTGCCGGTGCCGAGCGCCTTGCTGCCGTTCAAGCCGGCGGACGACAGCGCCTGCGCGGTCGCGATCTGTGTGACGCCGACCGTGTAGGTGCCGGCGACCGCGCCCGCGCCGGCTGTCGCCGTCAGGCCCTTGCCGCTCGCGACGGCGTTGAACGTCGACTGCAGTGCGCCATTCTTCAGCGGCGTCAGGCCCGCCTCCAGCGCGCCGAGCGCCGACGACAACGCGCCGAATGCGGAGATCCGCGTGTTGCCGTTCATTTGCGAAGCGGCGAGCGCCGCGGCCCGCCCGGCCGTTTTCGCGTTCACGAGCGTCTTGACGAGCGAGCCGACGTCCATCGCCGGATTGCCGGTCGAGCCGTTGATGATCGATTGCGCCGCCTGTTGCATCAGGCTGTTCGCGTTCGCGCCGCTGTTGACGGGCGTATTCGTTGGCATGGGTGAGCTCCGGTTGAAAGACGATTCAGTGGCAAACGGCGGTCGAGCCGGCCCGCGGCGATCGGGGCGGCGCGCATGGCGATTCGCGTGCATGCCGCTTTCTCGTATGGCGCGGGGCGTGGATCGCGGAAGTGTCGGGAAAACGGACGAACGAATCGGTGCGCCATCGTATTCTCAAATCGATATTAATTAGTCATTTTTTGTAACGATTCCTGGGGGAAGCGTGAATGGGCGAGTGGAAGGTGCAGAGTGTGCTGGGAATGTGTGCCGTTTCCTCTCAACACATAATATTTGTCGTATTTATTAAAGGATTTTTGGCAGAGTAGAAGTTTGCAGAAGCAGGAATGTTTGATGACATGCTTTTTCGTCGATTTCGCTGAACGGAAGACGGATAACACACGTAAAGACGAGATTCCATGCGTTTCGGGCGGAAAGCGCATTTCGGCGCCATGTTCTTGAACTCGAAAAATGATACGGGCGACGCAGGTAAAGGCGCGTGATTAACCGGAATGACGATTGCGTTGAGTCGATGCTTGCTATCGGAT